>DQXT01000106.1 GCA_011042225.1 Deltaproteobacteria bacterium
ACAGTTTCCTGAAGAAGCTGAGAAAACACAACAATCTGTCCTTCAGAGAATGGCTGGGCCTTCTGTCTTTCTTCAGGAAAGGCAGAAGTATCTTGTTGATCCTGTAGATCCTGTCGAGTGGCTTTAGCCTTTTTTAAATTCTTTTTATTAGACAGGATTAACAGGATTACACGGATTTTTTCACAGCTTCCTGAAGAAGCTGAGAAAGTACAATTCACAAGCGGTGAAGGCTTTAGTTTTTCGCTTTTCATCCGGGAAAGCGAAAATGATTATCCTGTAAATCCTGTCTAAGTTTCTTGCGTTTAAACCCAACAAACCCGCTAACTTTTTTCACACTTTGCCCACGTATCCCTTGCTCTTTAGACAGAAGAGGACCTCCTGGGCCACTTCTTCAGGCTCGGCGTCCGTGGTGTCGATCACTACATCGGCGTTGATGGGTTCTTCATAGGGGTCATCCACCCCTGTGACCCCCTTTATTTTGCCGGCCAGGCCCTTGGCATAGAGCCCCTTGCGATCCCTCTTCATGCATACCTCCAGGGGGGTGGACAGGTAGACCTCGATGTAGCCGCCGTACCGGGAGATCATCTCCCTGTTCTGCCGCCTTGACTGCTCATAGGGGGCGATGGGCGCGCATATGGCGATGCCGCGGTTTTTGGTTATCTCGCTGGCCACAAAACCGATGCGCACCACATTTATGTGACGGTCTTTCCTGGAAAACCCCAGCTCACTGGAGAGGTGCCTGCGCACAATATCCCCGTCCAGCAGGGTGACCGGCCTGTCACCCATCTCCAGAAATCTGGTGAGCAGTATCTTGGCGACCGTGGACTTTCCCGAACCGGAAAACCCGGTGAAAAACACGGTAAAGCCCTGGCGGCTGCGGGCCGGATAGGCCCGCCTCAGCTCAGACACCACCTCCGGTGGGGAAAACCAGTCGGGTATCTCCAGGCCGTATTCCAGGCGGCGGCGCAGCTCGGTGGCCGTCAACTGCTTGGGCGCGACTTCTGGAGGACATTCATCTTCCACCAGAAACTGGGCCTTTTCTTCTACATAGACCATTCGGCTGAATGAAACGGTGGCTATTCCGATTTCCTTTTCGAATCTTTCCAACAGCTCCAGGGCACTGAAGCGGGGGTAATAGGCCGGCCGTTTGGTGTTGGTAAACGGGTCGGCGTGATTGGGTGTAACTATAAAATGGGTGCAGCCGTAGTTTTTGTTGATAATGGCCTGCAGGAGGGCCTCTCTGGGCCCGGCCATGCGCATGGCCGAAGGCAGAAGGTTCAGAAAGATGGAACCCTGGGGATATGTGCCGGCAATGGCCTGATAGCATCTGACCCTGGCGTAGTGATCGATATCCCCCGGACTGGTGGAGCCCACCACGGGGTGCAGCAGTATGTTGGCCCTGGCCTTGTTGGCAGCCAGCAGGGTCAGGGCCTTGTGGGCGTTGTGCAGCGGCCTGCGTGTCTGAAAGGCCACTACCCGTTTCCAGCCCGCCTTTTTGAAATAGGCCCGTGTCTCAGACGGTGTCAGGCGCAGGGTCTTGTAGTCAAAATGGATGGGGAGGTGGATGCCTTCCACCCGGCCGCTCACATAGTAAGGTCCTGCCTGCTCAAAGAGGTGGGCCACACCGGGGTGCGAGGTCTCATCCGTGGTGTAGACCTTTCTGGCCTCTTTCTTTTTATCCGGCCGCCATATTTCATCCACCGTGAGTACGGCCAGCATGAACCCTTCCTGGTCGCGAAGGGCTACCTGCTGTTCAGGCCTAAGGGACTTTGCCGGTTTTTCCTGAATATCAAGGGTAATGGGCACAGGCCAGACCGTCCCGTCAGGGAGACGCATGGTATCAAGCACACTGTCATAGGTCTCCTGGTCCATAAAGCCGGTAAGCGGCGAGAATGCCCCGTTGAGCAGCAGTTCCAGATCGCACTCCTGCCTTCGTGTAAGGTCAATGGAAGGCAGGTCTACCGAGGCCCGGCGTAAGAGGTCCGCCCGTTCCGGAGAGACTAAGAGGTTATGTAATCTGCCGCCGTGCGGCGGAATGAGTTGGTGGGGCATGGGTTAATTAACTGTTAGCTATTAGCCATTAGCTGTTAGCTTTTGGATAAAACTGTTCAACATCATCTTTACCTCATTGACCTGATGATTAAGTTCTCTATATGTTTCATCCTGTATGTAATTGAGATCACAGGCAAGAAGTAGTTGATACTCCACCTCACTTGCAGATCCGCCAGCGATGCTCATAAACCTGGCAAGTTCTCGCTCACTGTCTCTTACGCAACCTTCAGCGATGTTCGTCGGGACGGATGCCGCAGCCCTGCGCAACTGAACAGTAAGTCCAAATTGTTCATCAGAAGGAAAATTTTTTGTGATTCTATAGATCTGTAGAGTAAAATGATGGGCTTTCTCCCATACCCTGAGTTCTCTAAAATCTCTCATCTTTACTCCTTTTAAGGCTGACAGCTAACAGCTATCATTCAACTATTTAACTAACTACTCTGAGAAAGCACACTCTGCCGTTCAGAGAATGGCTGGGCTTTCTGTCTTTTTTCAAAAGAGGCAGAAAGATAAGTTATCTTGTAAATCCTGTAGTTCCTGTCTAGTGGCTTTAGCCTTTTATAAATTCTTTTTTATCCGACAGGATTGACAGGATTTCACGGATTTTTTCACAGCTTCCTGAAGAAGCTGAGAAAGCACAATCTTCAAGCGGTGAAGGCTTTAGTTTCAGTCCAGAAATTCGGAGCAGGTAATGAATTCATGCTGGCGAAAGTCGTTCAGAAAATTCTCTATTCTCTTTGCTGTTTCCGAGAGGTTCACATAGTGACGGAAGCGGCGGTCCAGCCTCATGCCCTCCACCCTGGGCTGGTCGGGGTCCAGTTCCCAGGGGTGGCAATAGAACAGGTAATATTCCTGTTGTCGAAGGATGTGCCTGACACCCTGTCTGAACATCCAGAACGGCCATAGCCGGAAATAGCCCCCGCCTCCCCATGGGATGCATTTACCGCCCAGCTTGAGGTTGCTTATGGGGAGTTCGACAAGGCCGTCTTTTTCGTTCAGGCCATAGTTAGGCATATACCGGCGGATACTGTCCACCCTGCCGTATCGATCGTGCAGAGAGAAGTCATTATAGCTGGAATCATAGCGATAGCCGAGTTCTTTAAGGAGATCCATGAGTTCCCCGGTTATGGAAAAGCTGGGGGCACGGTAGCCCCGGACCGGTTGACCTGTGATATTCTCAAGTATGGTCCTGCTTCGATAAAGGTCCTGCCGGAGTTCAGAGGAAGAGATGTCGTAACAGAGCTGGTGGCCGTATCCATGAGACGCCACTTCATGACCTCGGGCCTGTATCTCTTTTACCAGACGGGGGAGACGTTCGGCTATCCAGCCAAGCACAAAGAAGGTGGCTGAGACATGAAAACGTTCCAGCAGATCAAGCAATACAGTTGTGTTGCGCTCTACACGGAATTCGCAGGAATCCCAGGTATCAGAAGGAAACCGGCAACGGAGGTTTTCCACCTGGAACCAGTCCTCCACATCGACTGTAAACAGGATGTAGCTCATGGTAGGTGATAGGTGATTAGTTAAATGGTAGAATAGCTGATTAACCGTTACCAGCTACCAGCTAACGGCTACCAGCTAATAGCTACCAGCTACCAGCTACCAGCTAACCGCTCACCATACATATTCGCCAGACGGGCCACAATCCTTTCACCTGCACGGCCGTCCCAATATGGGGGTATTTCCCCCCTCTTGCCGTTACCGGACAGGATCTCCGCCACGGCGGCCTTGATTTTGGCGGTGTTTGTACCTACCAGATAGTTGGTACCCATGGTTATGGTGACCGGGCGTTCGGTGTTTTTCCTGAGGGTTACGCATGGGACACCCAGGGCCGTGGTCTCTTCCTGAATGCCGCCGGAATCGGTTAATACCATGGCGGCCGAATCCAGCAGGTTTAAGAAGTCCAGGTAGCCCAGGGGGTCTATTGAAAAGATCCCTTTTGTATCATGGAATTCTTTCAGTAACCCGAACCTTTTCAGGCTGGCCCTTGTCCTGGGATGCACAGGCAGCACCAGGGGCAGATTCTGGCTGATTTCCTGCAGGCATTGAATCAATGGCTCCAGGGCTTCTTTGGTATCCACATTGCCGGGTCTGTGCAGGGTTACCAGGCCATAAGTATCGGGGATTTTAAGGACCTTTTTGATTTCGGACATGCGGGCCTTTTGCAGGTGCCGGCGCAGGGTGTCGATCATGACGTTTCCCACAAAAAAGATCTTTTCCTCTGGTATGCCTTCTCGCAGCAGGTTGCTGACCGCCGCCTCTTCAGTAACAAACAGGGCGTCGCTCAGGGCGTCGCTCAGGATACGGTTTATCTCTTCCGGCATGGATCGGTCCCTGGATCGCAGCCCTGCCTCGACATGGACAATAAGGGGACGCCGTATTCCCATTGAATCCTGTGAAGGATACTGGATTTTGGCCGCCACCAGGGCACATGCCACGGTGGAATTTACATCCCCCACTACGATCAGCACGTGCGGGCGCTTTGCCAGGAGCACAGATTCAAAGCGCCTCATGATCTCGGCCGTCTGCCGGGCATGAGAGCCTGATCCCACCTCCAGATTTACATTCGGAACGGGGAGATCAAGTTCATCAAAGAAGCACTGGGACAGGCCCTGGTCGTAATGCTGCCCGGTGTGTACAAGGGTGTGCTCGATTACCGGCGTATTGCCGGCCCTGTTGTGAGACTGGACAGCCTCCACGATGGATGCCAGCTTCATAAAGTTGGGCCTGGCTCCGGCTATGGTCATTACTGCCATAGGGGCATTTTGAGCGAAATCAGTATGTTGGATCTTTTTCATGGTACATTATATGTGTACATTTTGTAAGCGTTCACAGGATAAACCCAGCCTCTCCTTTACTCGTGAAACAAGTATGGGATTAGGGGGCTCTTTGATCTTTGCCAGGCCCTCTTCCCTGGACAGCCCACCGGCGCGGACTATGCCTGCTATCTCCCACGCATAGGGATGAAAGCCCCATCTATCCATGTGCACCTGATTGGCAAAGGCATTGAGCAGGCAGTTGGTGGAATTGGGATCGGTATCCCGTGTCTCCTTCCAGCCCAGAGATAGTATATGGTCCTTTATGGCCTTTTCGTCGTAGTGATGAAAGGCAAAGGGGTGCACATTGATTGGATATTCCTCCACGGGCCTTGCCAGATCAGTCTTGGAGAGATAGTAGGCCGAGAGGTCCTGCCCTGCCACTGCCTCCAGCCTCGGCCAGAAGCCCTTTTGGGATACAGCCACCATCCTGGGGTTGGTCTGCATCACGGATGACTGTATGGGCGCCTGGCCCGGCGACCAGCCGAAACCCACAAAGGGTATGCCCTTTTCCAGGGCGGTCTTCAGCACCAGGGACTTTACAAAACCTATGCAGGCAGTACATATGGAGCTTGCGCGTTCCAGGGCCTTTTCCGGAAAGAGGTCACGTTTCCCGGCCTCAGAGAAGATTTTCTGCATAAGGTTGAAACTGGGGCGAAAGAGAATGTGATCCACCTCCAGCCTTTCAGTTATGCGGCTGATGTTTTCCACTGCAAAGGGGGAGATAAAGGCATTGTCAAAGGTAAGGGCCAGGACCCTCAACCCGTAGGTGCGGCGAAAGATATCCAGGGTATATGTACTGTCTTTGCCCCCGCTGTAGGCCATCAGTACATCGTAGGGTCCCTGGCCGCGGTGTCTTTCCAGAAGCCCTTTAAATTTTTCCCTGTATTCCTGTTTCAGGGCCTGCTGTCTCTTCTCGTCGGCTGCCCGGCGGCAGAAGGAGCAGAGCCCGGTTTCATCAAAGGAGATTCCGGGGAAATTTTCATCAAGGATACAGCGTATGCATTGTTTCATGGGGACTCCGTGGAGGGTTCAGGGTTCAAAGGTTCAAGGGTTCTGGGTTTGAGCGTATTTATTCACGAGAAGGTTCTTTTTGATCTTTCCGGATGTGGTCTTTGGCAGTTCAGCCAGTTCCATCAGCTTCTGGGGCACCTTAAAAGAGGCCAGATTTGCCCGACAGTGTTGAATAAGGGCCTTATGATTCAAGGGTGGTTTTCCTTCAGACACCACAAAGGCCCATACCGCCTCTCCCAGTATGGGGTCGGGACAGCCTGTTACTGCCACCTCGTGCACCCCGGGCCAGGCCGCTATGACCTCTTCGATCTCTTTCGGGCTGATGCGATGGGCCCCGCTCTTGATCATGTCATTCTTGCGGCTTTCGATATATATAAACCCTTCATGGTCCACCCGGGCCAGGTCCCCGGTATACAGCCATCCGTTACGAAGCACCCTGGCGGTCTCTTCCGGCTGTGCCCAATAGCCCTGCATGATATTATCGCCCCTGGCTGTGATTTCCCCTATCTGTCCGGGCTTCACCGGATGACCCTTTTCGTCCACCACCCTCAGTTCCACACCCGGAATGGCCTTGCCCACTGAACCGGGTCTGTCCGCAAGCCGTTCCGGCGGCAGATAAGAAAGGCGGGCCGTCGCCTCTGTCTGGCCGTACATGATGTATATCTCCGTATCAGGCAGAACAGCACCGATCTCTTTTGCCAGTGACGGGGCCATTGCCCCCCCGGCCTGTGTTACATAGCGCAGATGGGGCCACTCCATATTCCTGAAGTTGGACCGGTGAAGCAGCAGGGCAAAGGTGGAAGGTACCCCGGCAAAACCGGTGATCCTCTCTTTGGCCATTCGCTCCAGGGCCTTGTTGGGATAGACGAATTGGCCCTCAATATGGACCGTCCCGCCTGTTGCCAGATGGGTGTGGAGCAGAGAACTTCCATAGGAGTAGAAAAAGGGCAGGACAGACAGTATGCTGTCCGTCTCTTCGAGGCGCAGATAGGAGATGATGGATCGAGTGTTTGCCGCAAGGTTTCCGTGACTCAGCATGACCCCCTTGGGCTCTCCGGTGGTGCCGGATGTAAAAAGGATACACGCAAGGTCGGCGCTGGCAAGGTCTGGAAAGGAGTCCATATTCAAGGGCTTCTTCACGGCCTGCTCCCACGGGATAATATCACGTTCAAGTCTTTTATTCACTTTATTTGGAGTATTCGAGCAAATGATGCGTGCATTCAAAGACCAGAGCTGATATCGGGTCAGGTATCTGTCCTGTCCTATCAGGCATTTTATATTGCACTGCCGCAACACGGCCTCCAGGTTCCTGCGGGAGTTGTCGGTATTGAGCGGAACGGCGACACAGCCAGTCTGCAGGACCCCCAGATACGCAACTACATAACGGACGGAGCTGTCTAACAGGAGGCCCACTCGATCGTTGGAGACCAGGCCCAGACCCAGCAGGGTGGAGGTCAATCCGTCCGCCATGGAACGCAGCTCCATATAGGTCAAGGAATGGCGGCGGTCCCTGACGGCTGTATGGTCAGGAAATCGATCCGCTGCTGTTCTGAACAGGTCTATTAAGCTCACGACTGCATTTGAGTGACTACTGTCAGCAATTAGCTATCAGCGATTAGTTTAATGATTACAGTATGTTTTGCTACTACAAATTTTTAATCTGTACGGTTAAGAACACTACTCAAACAATCACTCAAACACGAGAATGTGAAAACACGAAAGCCCAGGGCTAACGGCTTTGAGCTACGAGCTATCAGCTAACCGCTATCAGCTAACAGCTAATTGCTGCGTTTAAGTTTAATATAGGCGCAAATGTTTTTTATAGAGTCCAGGTTTTCCGGGATAAGTTCCTCGTCCTCTACCTTTATGTTGTAGTTCTCTTCCAGGAAGCCGACCAGTTCCAGGACACCTGTGGAGTCTATTACCCCTTCTTCCAGGAATGAACTGTCGTCCTTCAGGTCATCAGAGTCCTGACCCATAAGGAAATTATCTATAATGAATTGACGAATCTCATGTTGTACTGACATTTATTATTCTCCGTAACCGTTCAAAGGTTCAGGGTTCAAAACGACATAAATTTAATCCATACTCTGAAACTGTGAATGCATATCACTCTGTTCTGAATGGCCTTTCCTGTGTCTCCTGCCGCAATACTTCAATTTCATCCTGCAAGGCCTTGTATTCAGTCAGTTTGCACTGCAGGAATCGAATGAATATCCTCTCCCTGGCCTCCATTCCATCAGGGGTTATGGTGTATGCATAACCACGTCTGGTTCCGTTATTCTGCATGGGCCTTACCCAGCCCCTGTCGACAAAGGCCTTGAGACAATAGTTCACCTTGCCCAGGCTGATACCGAGCGCCTTTGCCAATGCACGCTGGCTCACCATGGGATCAGACTGGAGAAGTCTGAAGAGGCCGCACTGCAGTCCATCGTCAAATAACATTTAAATGGATGTACCGTATATTAATGGCCGGTTCAGTAATAATTTGGAGAGATCAAAGAGGGAAAGGTATTGGTAAAATGCACAGGCTACCGCCATTGGGGTGAAAATCACCCTTCATGTCAGCGGACCTGCATCGAGCAAGGTTGCTTATGCTGTTCATTTAATGAACAACAATTTGAGTGTAACTACCTACGGACATCAAGTCAAGCCGTTAAAAGACGGTGTTTCTAAGGGAACACCATGTCTATGCGGCCTTTAACGCCCACATCGGCACCAGAGTGGACACCTCCCGGCGCAGTATCTCCATGAGTATCAGCGCCCTGTCTTCCCCTTTGGCGCCCTGAAAGATCCCTTCAATATATTCCATGTTTTCCAGGACCAGGGATACCCTGTCACCCGGCTTGAATGCAGACCCCTGAGTGCCGAAAGAGATGAGCCCGCTTTCATCTTCCCGCATGCGCAGGCCCTCAATGACCCAGTCCGGCACGGCTGGATAATACTCACCGAAACAAACTGGACCTATTGCCCCTATTGTACTCCAGATCGTATTCCACTGACGCTGTTCTGTGGATAAGTGCAAAAATACATAGCCGGGGAATAATGGACGTGGGATTTTGTCAACCCTGCGCGCGTGACGCCGAAAAGATAGAATAAGAGGTAAATAGACGATAAAATCCTGCTGTTCGTAATGTCTTCTCGCAACCTGTTCTTTTCTCGGCTGAGTCCTGATCGCAAACCACTGTCGGTCCATCTATCGACCCCTGACGTCAACTTCCCTTAAATTAAGCGGGCAGGGCACTATTAGAAAGGAAAACTAAGATTCTATTTTGTGTTTGAGAATATTGCAACTTGCTATTTCGAAACTTCCACCTGTCCCTTGATGTTTTCAAGTACCTTAGGCCCGATACCCTTGATGTTCAGGAGTTCGTCCACACTCTTAAATGAGCCGTGTTCATCCCTGTATTTTATTATTGCGCTTGCCTTGGCAGGTCCGATCCCGCTTATGGATTCCAGGGTTGCCTGATCCGCGGTATTGAGATTTATTGCCGCAAAGGCGGAAACAAACAGAAAGAGGACTAAAATCATGGATCCAACAAACTTCTTTATCATTTATGTTTTCTCCCTTGTAAAGGCATTTTTTTATGCCCTACCCGCTCTTGGCAGCTTATCGATACTTATGACAAAAAAGTTTAATCAAACCGCTTAAAAAGCTAATGGGGTGCATGGATCTCAGTCTGCTGCTCCTGCTCTGTAAACCAGCACGGCATCTCTGAAGTACTCCCTTTGCTCGCGAACAGGCTGTCCGGGTCTTCAAGTACAAGGGCGTATTTTAAGACGTCGTCCATATGTTCAATCGACTCGATATGAATAGAGCGCGTCACTTTGGCGGGAATTTCCTTCAATTCTCTCTCATTTTCCTTTGGTATCAGGACGTCTTCAATACCGCCGCGTCTTGCCGCAAGGAGTTTTTCCTTAAGACCGCCTATGGGGAGTACCCTGCCCCTTAAAGTAATCTCTCCGGTCATGGCTACATTGTGCTTGACGGGAATCTTCAGCAGGGCGGATGCTATGGCCGTGGCGATGGTTATACCCGCGGACGGTCCGTCTTTGGGTATGCCGCCTTCAGGCACATGTACGTGGATATCCACTTTTTGATAAAAGTCCCAGGACAGGCTGAACACATGCGCCCTTGAACGTACATAACTCATGGCTGCACGGGCGGATTCCTGCATGACATCTCCCAGTTTGCCGGTGATGGTCAGCTTGCCCTTACCGGGCATGATCACGGCCTCTATCTGAAGCAGAGATCCCCCGGTTTCGGACCATGCAAGACCCGTAGCCACTCCGGTCTGTGCGTTCTTGTCCGTCTGACCGAAACGATAACGGGGCACGCCGAGGTATTTATTGAGGGAAGACTGGCCGACCTTGATTAGCTGGCCCTTTTCCTGGTTGCGTACTACCTCCATGGCCACCTTGCGGCAGATTGAGGCCAAAAGGCGCTCCAGGTTTCTGACGCCGGCTTCTCTGGTGTAGGAGCGGATCATATCCAGAACGGCCCCGTTGCTTACCTGGAGCTGTTCAGGATTCAGGCCGTGCGCCTCGAGCTGCCTCGGGAGCAGATAACCATTTGCTATCTCCAGTTTTTCCTCCTCGGTGTATCCCGGGAGTTCTATGATTTCCATTCTGTCCTGCAGGGGGAGCGGAATGGTATGCAGGGCGTTTGCAGTGGTGATAAACATCACCTGGGAAAGGTCATAGTCCAGGTCCAGATAATGATCATTAAAGGCAAAGTTCTGCTCCGGGTCCAGGACCTCCAGCAGGGCGGACGCAGGATCTCCGCGGAAGTCTGAACTCATCTTGTCCACTTCATCTATGCAGAACACCGGGTTCTTGGTCTTGGTCTTTCTGAGCGACTGTATGATTTTCCCCGGCATTGCGCCTATATATGTCCGCCGGTGGCCGCGGATTTCCGCCTCATCCCTTACGCCCCCGAGGGAAAGCCGTACAAAATTCCTCCCCAGTGCCCGGGCCACGGACCTTGCAAGTGAGGTCTTCCCCACGCCGGGGGGGCCGACCAGGCACAAGATCGGCCCCTTCATCTTTTTTACCAGGCTCTGGACCGCCAGATATTCCAGAATCCGTTCCTTGGGTTTTTCCAGGCCGTAGTGGTCTTCGTTGAGGATCTGCTCTGCTTCCAGTATGTCGTTCTTATCCCTGGTCTTCTCGAACCAGGGGAGAACCAATATCCAGTCTATATAATTCCTTACCACCGTAGCCTCGGCGGACAGGGGGGCCATCATCTTGAGCTTCTTGAATTCCCTCCGGACCTTGGCCGCTGCCTCTCTGGAGAGATGTTTGCGTTTTATGCGGCGCTCAAGGTCTTTTAGATCGGTCTGGGAGTCTTCTTTCTGGCCCATCTCCTTTTGGAGGGCCCGTATCTGCTCATTGAGATAATAGTCTCTCTGGTTCTTTTCCATCTGTTTCTTAACGCGTTCTTTGACCCTCTGCTCCATCCGAATTACCTGGATCTCGGAACGCATAAGCTCGTAAAGCCGCTCGAGGCGACTGGCCGGATGAATCATCTCCAGCAGGGACTGCTTATCAGAGACCTTCAGCGGCGTATGCGAGGCAATGGCGTCCGCCAGCCGGGAAGGGTCTGTTATGGAAAAGACGGAAAGGGCCACCTCAGACGGGATCTTCTTGTTATATTTTACAAACTCCTTAAATACACTGACCGTGAGGCGTATAAGGGCCTCCACCTGAGGCGAAGGATCTGATATCTGCGGCAGTGGCTCCGCCTCCACCACAAAATATTCCTGATTAGGGATATAGTGCATGATCTCGGCCCGCCGTTTACCCTCTACCAGGGCCTTGACCGTTCCGTCAGGCAGGCGAAGCAACTGCAGTATTGTGCCCAACGTCCCTATCCTGTATATGTCGTTTTCTTTGGGATCGTCCACCTTGGCATCTTTCTGGGTAGCCAGTAATATTTCCTGCCCCAAAGACATGGCCTGCTCTATGGCCTCAACCGACTTGTCGCGCCCGACAAAAAGCGGGGCCACCATATGCGGAAAAAGGACGATATCGCGCAGCGGCAAGAGCGAGACAATCAAATTTTTTTTCTTTTCACTCATAGTGCATAGCCCGTGAACAGTTATTAATTAATCATATCAATAAAAAACAAATCTAAAAACATCTTAACTTCAGGCGCTTATTGATGCCTTTGCCCTGGGTTCATATAGAAGTATAGGCTCTGACCTGTTGAGGATCACATCCTCACTTATCACGCATTCCTTAACACCTTCCCGGGACGGGAGCTCATACATCACATTCAGCATGGCCTGTTCCAGAATGGCCCGCAGCCCGCGCGCCCCTGTCTTTTTCTTTATCGCCTCCTGGGCAATGGCCCTTATTGCCCCGTCGGTAAAATGGAGATCGACATCATCCATTTCAAAGAGCTTCTGGAACTGCTTCAGCAAGGCGTTTCTGGGCTCGCGAAGGATGCTTATCAGGGCGCCTTCATCCAGTTCCTCCAGGGTGGCGACAACAGGGATTCTGCCGACGAATTCCGGGATCAGTCCATATTTTATAAGGTCTTCCGGCTGGGCCTCTTTAAGGATCTCATCCAGTGAAAGGTCCCGTGCGCCCTGAACATCCGCACCAAAACCTATGGAGAACTTGCCCATTCTTGTCTTTATAATGGAATCCAGCCCTACAAAGGCACCGCCGCATATAAACAGTATATTGGTGGTATCGATCTTGACAAAGTCCTGCTGGGGGTGTTTGCGCCCGCCCTTCGGGGGCACGTTGGCCACGGTCCCTTCCATGATCTTCAGGAGCGCCTGCTGGACGCCCTCTCCCGATACATCTCTTGTGATGGAGGCGCTGTCCAGCTTTCTTGCGATTTTATCTATCTCGTCTATATAGACGATTCCACGGCTTGCCAGTTCCACATCATAGTCAGACGCCTGCAGGAGATTCAATATAATATTTTCCACATCCTCTCCTACATAGCCTGCCTCTGTCAGAGTAGTGGCGTCCGCCAGAGTGAATGGTACATTAAGGATCTTGGCCAGGATCTGGGCCAGAAGGGTCTTTCCGGTACCGGTCGGCCCGATAAGGATGATATTGCTCTTCTGGAGTTCCACATCCCCCATGCCGATCCCTGAATCAATGCGTTTATAATGGTTGTGCACCGCTACGGAGAGGATCTTTTTGGCCATCTCCTGACCGATAACATATTCATCCAGGAGGGCCTTTATCTCAGCGGGTTTGAGGACCTTGTCCTCCGCACTGCCGCCCTTGTCATCGCCGTCATATTCCTCGGCTATTATATCATTACAGAGTTCTATACATTCATCACAGATATAGACACTCGGGCCGGCTATGAGCTTTTTTACCTCTTCCTGGCCCTTTCCACAGAATGAGCAATGCAGACCACTCTGTTTTTCAAAATCTTTCTTTTTAGCCATTCGGTTTTTCCTCCTGGGGGGGGGTATCACGTTTTGCAATGACCTCGTCTATAAGGCCGTACTCCCTGGCCTCTTCCCCGCTCATAAAAAAATCCCTGTCCGTATCCTCCCGGATCCTTTCGAGGGGCTGGCCGGTATGGGCCGCAAGGATCTCATCCAGCTTTTTACGCAACCTCAAAATCTCTCTGGCATGGATATCAATATCCGCCGCCTGGCCCTGGAATCCGCCCATGGGCTGATGTATCAGTATCCTTGCGTTGGGCAGGGTATAGCGTTTACCTCTGGCCCCAGCGGCAAGAAGCATGGCGCCCATACTGGCTGCCTGGCCGAGGCAGAGTGTGCTTACATCGGGTCTGATGTATTGCATAGTGTCATAAATGGCAAGACCGGCGGTAACAATCCCACCGGGTGAATTTATATAGAGTGTTATGTCCCTTTTGGGGTCTTCCGCCTCCAGAAAGAGAAACTGGGCGATAATAAGGTTGGCTATTTCATCATCCACCGCACCACCCAGGAATATTATACGCTCTTTGAGGAGACGAGAATAGATATCGTAGGCCCTCTCGCCCCTGGGACTCTGTTCTATAACAATAGGTATTAACGGCATTTACTCAACCTCCTGTGAGGCCGGTTTGACAACCGCCTGTTTCAAGAGGAAATCCATGGTCTTTTTCGCCCGCAGCTTGGGAAGGACATTCTGTATCATTGCGCTGTGCAGCTGCTGCTTATCCATACCCAGCCGCTGGGACTGACTTTCCGCATATTTAGCATACTCAGAAACCTGATCATGATCAACGCCTATATTTTCTATTTCGGCAATTTTGTCCAAAATCATCTCTGTTTTAACTTGAGCAACCGCCTCTTCCCGCATCTTCAAGCGGAGCCTGTCTTCCGACATCCCTGCTCTCTCCAGGTCCACACCCCGTTCCTGGAGATGACCTATCACGTTGTCCACCATTTGTGTGAGCTTGGCATCAACCATTCTATCCGGTACAGGGAAGTCCACCTGTTCCCTCAATTGTTCCAGAAATTGCTGTCTCAGACTGCTTTTCGCGGCCTCCTGCTTGTCTGTCTCCAGCTGCCTGCGCATGCGATTCCTCAGTTCTTCGACGTTATTGATGTCCGCACCGACCTGTCTGGCAAAATCGTCGTTCAGCTCGGGCGGCATTCGCTTTTTTATGGCCTTTAAAATTACTTTGTATCGTACAGTATTGCCTGCAACCTTTTCATTTAAGGCGTCCTCAGGATAACTGACCTCAATATACCTTTCAGATCCCCTGGTCATTCCAGACATTTGCTCTTCAAATGCGGAATTGAAATAGCCCGCTCCCACTTCCAGATAATAATTTTCTTCCGCAATGCCGTCTACAGGCTCACCGCCTATTTCACCCACATAATCAATTACAGCGAGGTCTCCCTTTTTCACAGGACGGTCTTCTTCCACGTTCTCCACTGTTGCAAAATGGCGTCTCAGGGCCTCGAGTTGCTCCTGTATCTCCTCTTCACTTACTTCCACCAGGGGCTCTTCCAGTTCAATGCCTTTATATTTCGGCACTTCGAACTCGGGCCAGATGTCCAGAAGGGCCGAATAGGAAAAGGCCTCGGCGGTCTTTAATGGTGAGATTGAATCCAGCTGGGGATCAAGTACCAGGTCTACATTCGCCTCCTTAAGGGCATCGGGCAGGCTCTGTTTAATGAGCTTTTCCAGTACTTCGTTCCCTACCTGTGGACCATAGTGACGCTCCAGTATGCTGCGTGGGGCCTTACCCTTTCTGAAACCCTTGATATTTGCCCCCCTTTTCAGTTCATTGTATGCGCTGTCAAACTCCCTGGATACCACGTCAGCGGGTATTTCTACTGAAAGACGTTTCTGAATAGGGCCTATGTCTTCAACTTTAACCTTCATTAATTTCTTACCTTTCTTTACAAGTTCAATTGTCTGAATTTGAATCCCTAACAAAAAAGCAAGTCCTGTTCCAGAGGAAACAGTAGATGGAATTTTGCAGTTGGTTCATTTATTTAATATCTTTAAAAAGAAAAATAAAGGAAATGATTTTACTGATAAACATGAGAATAAAAATTCCATCAAGGACCAAGGACAAATATACGGGAATATACAAAAAAAACAAGATCTCTGGTGCGAGAGGCGAGACTCGAACTCGCATAGGTATAAGCCCGCTGGATCCTAAGTCCAGTGCGTCTACCATTTCCGCCACTCTCGCACAAGGGGGATTGAATAATCTAATAAGGGTAAAAGTTGAAGTCAAGAAATCATCAGTTAATACAGTTAAAAAGGGGACCGATAATATTTGCGCTGCCCCTGTTTTTTTACTACAGAACAGGTGCCTGATCCGTTATCGGACAAGGGACTAAAATAAATTAAAAAAGGAGATTCGATCAGAATGGAACGTACATTATCCATAGTCAAGCCGGACGGTGTGTCCCGGGGGCTTATCGGAGAGGTAATCAGGCGGTTTGAACATGCGGGATTTCGAATAGCTGCCATGAAGATGATATGTTTAAGTAAAAAGGAGGCGGAAGGTTTTTACGCAGTCCACAGGGAAAGGCCTTTTTTCCAAAGCCTAACTGATTTCATGTCCTCCGGACCGATTATAGTAATGGTGCTTGAGGGTGAAGACGTAATCCGGCGCAACCGGGAGCTTATGGGGGCCACAAACTATAAAGAGGCAAAGCCCGGTACTATAAGGGCCGATTTCGCCACGGATATTGAAAAAAACATCGTGCATGGATCTGATGCCCCTGAGACCGCTGCCACGGAGATGGCCTATTTTTTCAATTGCCTGGAAATAGTTAAATAGTCTAATAGTTGAATAGTCTAATAGTTGAATAGTTGAATAGTCGAATATCTAATAGCTGGATAGTCAAACAGAGACGCATGGAAAGAGATCTCATCGCCAGGATAAAACGCCTTGCGGGGTCCTCAACAGATGATTCCTCCGTATTGGCCGGCATAGGCGATGACTGCGCCGTTCTGGCCCCCGGCCCTGATAGACGTCTGATAGTCACCACCGATACACTTGTGGAGTCAATTCACTTTGATCTTGAGTATTTTGACCCCTGGTACCTGGGCAGGAAAACAGCAGCGGTGAATCTGAGCGATGCGGCGGCCATGGGCGGATCGCCCAGGTGGGCCCTGCTAAACATGGCTGTGCCTCGGCGATTGACCGGCGGGTTTTGGGATGATTTCTTCGAGGGTTTGCAGTCAAGACTGTCCCAATATGGAGTAAGTCTGGTCGGAGGAGATATTGTAAGCGCTCCTGACCGGCTCTTACTCAGCCTTACCCTGATCGGAGAGATAAAAGAGGGTAGGTGGCTGAGCCGTGATTCCGCAAAGCCGGACGACCTGATATACTGTTCGGGTCATCTCGGAGAATCCGCGGCCGGGCTTGAGTTGCTGAAGAGAT
>DQXT01000031.1 GCA_011042225.1 Deltaproteobacteria bacterium
GATGCCTTTATATTCAAGCTCAGCGCGGACGGAAGCCAGGCGGTCTATTCCACCTACCTCGGAGGGAACGATAATGATTGGGGCGTTGACATAGCCGTGGATGGTTCGTGCAACGCCTATGTGACGGGGTCCACCGAGTCTTCCGATTTTCCAACGGTGAACGCCCTTTATCCAGATTTCTCAGGCCGCGATGATGCCTTTATATTCAAGCTCAGCGCGGACGGAAGCCAGGCGGTCTATTCCACCTACCTCGGGGGAAGCTCTGGTGCTGCTGGCTCAGGCATAGCCGTGGATGGTTTGGGCAACGCCTATGTGACGGGCGGGACTTCGTCTTCCGATTTTCCAACGGTGAACGCCCTTTATCCAGATTTCTCAGGCTACTTGGATGCCTTTATATTCAAGCTCAGCGCGGACGGAAGCCAGGCGGTCTATTCCACCTACCTCGGGAAGAATGATGATGCCGGCTCAGGCGTAGCCGTGGATGGTTTGGGAAACGCCTATGTGACGGTTAATAATGGCTGCTGGTCAAATTACTTTACCGTCAGGGATGCCTTCATCGTGAAAATCGGTGACAACACAGCCTCCGGTCATCTGGATCATTTTTCATTCTCTCCTATTTCATCTCCCCAGACCATCGGCACTCCTTTTGAGGTGACGATTTCTGCGATGGATTCCGACGGGGTGCTGATCCGCAGTTTCAACGGCGAAGTATCATTAGCGAGCAATGCGGGAAGCGTCAGTCCAATCAGCGTTTCCCTGGTCAAAGGCCAGGCAGCGGCATCGGTATCTTTGTTTAACCAGGGCACTGTACGCTTAAGTTGCAATGGATACGGAGCCTGCGGCTATAGCGATTTCTTTGACGTGACAGGTGGCAGTGCCTGTCAGGGTTCAATATGGGGCAATGTTATTGACTTGCGAGATGATCCGGTATGGCAGGCAGAGGTTACACTTTACGATCTGGATGGTCGGGAGGCAGCAGCAGGCGTTTTCACGGATACCCTTGGAAAATTCGGTTTTACCGGCCTTGCATGTGATTTATACGAACTCAGGGTGGAAAAGAACGGGGTCGACAATAAAAAGAGGGTGACGGTTAGCGGCAACCTTTGCAATACCTTTCCAGATATTGTTCTGCCGTTGAATGGAGGTACATTCGGCACTCCCGTCATATTGGTTCCGGGAATACCTGGGTCAGGTATCGGCAAGTACAGTCCTTATCCGAAACTGCCACAGGATTCTCCTGCTGCAAATCTCCAGATTCATGCGCCCAAGTTCAAGGGTTGGAAATGTCTTAAGGCATATTTGACAGATTCAGGTTTCAATGTTTTTGAGTGTCCCTGGGACTGGCGTCTGAAGATTTCCAAGGCCTGCAAGTATTATCTTATTCCCGGAATAAATGAGGCTCTTAGAGTCTCTAGTACAGGCAAGGTCCATATTGTAGCTTACAATATGGGAGGGCTCGTTGCACGTGCGTATATTCAAGGTGACGAATACGCCGGCAGAAATGATGTTGACAAGCTCGTAATGGTGGGCACGCCTAATCTTGGTTCATCTAACACTTACTACATATGGGAGGGCGGAGATCCAAAGCTTGCAGATGATCTCACAGATTGGGGAATTTTAAATATATACTCGAACACTATCCAGAATTTGTGGGAAGAAACATATCTTAAGAAGGGCTGGCCCAATGTAAGGCACAAGGCGATCCGCGAATTTATCCACGACAGGGGGCCTTCCCTGCTGGAGTTGATGAATGTTCAAGATTTTCTGACCGACGGAAGCAATGATCGGGGTGCCATAATTGACGGTAATAACGCAGATCTAAAAGAGCTGAATACTGATCCGGATATTGAACGAATGAGTATTGACGGGGCTGACGATACCGTACGAGTGGGATTATTTGTTGGTAATAGACCTGAGAGTACCATAGAAAAAATCAAGGTAAATGAGCCTCGGACGGATGATTATACCTATAAGGACGGCCGGCCCAAGTGGCCGAGGAACGAAGAATTGGTGAGGGGAAACGGAGACGGTACTGTTTCTTATGCCAGCGCGGTCTGGCCACATGATGAAGGATGGGCGGACCTGGTTGCGGATGATTCACAGGAAAGTCATGCTGAGCTTATCAAAGATTATGTGGAAGAAATATATACCTTCCTCTCAGGAGGTACAGGATGTGGCTGGGCGCAATCTGTGATAAGGGCAATGCTGCCAGAACCAAGTAATGATCATTCAGCCTTGCCTACGCTGTCATTTTCTGTAACTGGAGCCCTGCGTATTTGCATAACCGATCCCCAGGGAAATCGAGCCGGTGCCGATCCTGCTTCCGGCAGTCCCCTGGAAGATATTCAGGGCTCAAGGGTTATTTTCGGGGTGGAAGGCGGCGAGATAGGTATTGATGGACCTGTTGCTGAAACCTATAACCTAACTGTTTTTGGAGAGGCGCATAGGGATTTTCACCTGGATGTCGGCTATAAAGACGACAACACCACGGAAATCCTGAAATTCCGGGGATTCTGTTCAGGCACGCCGCTTACTTTAACTGTGTCCGTTAGGCCCTCAGCCACGCCTCGGATCACTGTTATCCCTCCGGCAGAGGTGCCCACAGGGTTCAAGGCTGACCCTTATACTTCAGGTGCGACCGAGTATACCCGTTTGTCCTGGAATGCAGCCGGCGAAGAGGGCGTAGCCGGATACAATATCTATTCTGTGGCTGAACTGGATCCATATTTTGCCAATGTTGCCACCGTGGCGGCAGGGACGACATCCTATGATTCCTTTGACCAGTGGAGCTCTGATTTCTCAACCCCTGTTATGACCTATGCGGTGACTGCTGTGAAAAACGATGGCAGTGAGAGCTTTTTCTCAGACCCGGCCCAGAACAACGACCGTGACCATGACGGTCTTACAGATGAAGAGGAAGCATCCGTGGGCACAGACCCGACCAATCCTGACACAGACGGGGACGGGCTCAAGGATGGTGAAGAAGAGGCCTATGGTACAGACCCGCTGATTACGGATACAGACGGGGATGGCTATAGCGACTGGCAGGAAATTGAGGCCGAGTCAGATCCACTGGACGAAAATTCGGTCCCAAATCTACAGTGAATATAGCTACGTTTAAAAAGGGGAAAAATGAAATCTCACTATTCAAAACGTATGAAGCGTGTGCGCGCTATTCTGGCCGGACGCGGTCTGGACGCTCTTCTTGTAACGTGTTCTGAGAACCGTCGTTATCTGAGCGGGTTTACAGCAGAGGACGTTGGTATATCCGAATCAGCAGGTGCGCTTTTAATCCTTCGCAAAGAGGCAGCTTTGCTTACAGATGGACGTTATGAAGTCCAGGCAAGGGATGAGGCACCTGACTGGGACCTGGTCATATACAGGCGCGGAATGGCCCGTTCGTTGAAAAATCTTATGCTGGGTTGCGATGCACATAACCTCGCCTACGAACCTGATTATTTGTCTTGTCAGCGTTTGGATTCAATTAAAAAGGCCCTGCCTGAAATCAAGTTAGTTCCACTTGGGGGCCGGATCGAGACTATGCGATCGATTAAATCGTCTTCAGAGATCGAGTTCCTTAAAAAGGCCATCTTGGCAGCGGAGAAAGTTCTGGGAGGTATATTGAAAGACATTGTTCCCGGTATGACCGAAAGGGAGATTGCCTGGCGTATCCTCGAAGGCCTATGGCAATACGCAGAAGGGCCCTCCTTTTCACCCATTGTGGCGTCCGGACCCAATGCCGCACTG
The DNA here is from genome assembly GCA_011042225.1 of Deltaproteobacteria bacterium. Taxonomy (GTDB): domain Bacteria; phylum Desulfobacterota; class Dissulfuribacteria; order Dissulfuribacterales; family UBA3076; genus UBA3076. The sequence continues at coordinate 3,748 of DQXT01000031.1, forward strand.
CCGCATGCTGTTCCCACGGATAGGCCGATTGCAGAGGGAGAGCCTATACTTATAGATATGGGTGCCAAGCTGGGGGGATATTGTTCGGATATGACAAGGACTGTTTTTCTAGGTGAACCTAAATCGCCCTTCGGAGAAATATATGCTATAGTTCGCAATGCCCAGATTGCCGCCCAGAAGGCCATCAGGGCCGGACTAACGGGCAGGCAGGTGGACAGGGTGGCCAGAGATGTGATCATGGATGCCGGCTACGGCCCAAAGTTCGTCCATTCTCTGGGGCACGGAGTAGGGCTTGCGGTCCATGAGGCGCCCATTCTCTCACAACGATCACGGAAAAAGTTAAGACCAGGCATGGTTGTCACTGTTGAGCCCGGGATATATCTCCCGGATCAGGGGGGAGTTCGTCTTGAGAATATGGTGCTTGTAGAGGCTGATGGGGTTACAATACTCAGTAAAAATGACTGGTTCCATGAATTTTAACAAAGAAACAATACTACCTGCTTATTGTCTTCTTTTTGCCGTCCAAGAAAAAACAGGTCTTGCAGAGCACCTTATTGAATTACGCCGGCGTCTGATCATTTGTTTTGTTGCAGTGTGTATAGGATTCGGCATTTGCTATGTTTTTATCGAGCCAATTTTCGCCATGCTGTCAAAGCCACTTGAAGCGGTTCTGCCGTCGGGAACGAGCCTGATCTTTACATCATATCCCGAGGCCTTTTTCACCTATCTCAAGCTGGCGCTTACATGCGGGATCTTTGTAGGGAGTCCTGTCATTCTTTATCAGATATGGGCATTTGTGGCCCCAGGGTTATATGAGCACGAAAAACGCTGGACCTTGCCTTTTGTCGTATGTTCGTCATTCCTGTTCGTCGGGGGCGCAATCTTTGGATATATAGTGGTATTTCCAACCGCTTTCAAATTTCTTGCCGGTTATTCAGGTGAAAGCCTTCGCCTATTGCCAAATGTAAGTGAATACTTCACACTGACTATCCGCCTTTTACTGGGCTTTGGAGTCGCCTTTGAGCTACCGGTTTTCATAGTATTTCTGGGCCTGATAGGTCTTCTGGACGCCCATATACTCAGAAAATACCGAAAGTATGCTATTCTTATAGTATTTCTCGTAGCGGCAATTCTTACCCCGACACCTGATGTCATCAACCAGGTATTAATGGCCGGACCATTACTGCTCTTGTACGAATTCAGCATTTTTCTGGTATGGCTGTTACGTGCAAAGAGAAGAAAGAATCTGATATCGGAATGAATTATGTATGCTATGTTGGATAGTTATAATACTCTCCCGCAATAAACTATATTAAAACCTATACCCAGCCACTTGTGAAGTGTGGAAATCAGGAATTGCAGAAAGGGAGTCTGAGGAAATTTTGGGTCCACAATTCAGCGTTCGCTGGTCAACCTGCTCCTCAATCCCCGGAAGCCATTTCCTGTCATCCCTGGTTATTTCAGGCGGGACAGTTCGGTCTTGACTCCCAGGGCAATCTTTTCCAGGTCATAGGGCTTCAGGACATAGGACCCTATCCCCATTTTTTCCGCTTCGTCCACCCGTTTTGTTTCGAAAAAACCGCTGACGATGATCGCCTTTTGTTTCGGCTGGAGCTGCAGAATCCGTTTGTAGGTTTCCAGGCCGTCAATGCCAGGATTCATAATCATGTCCAGAATCAGCAGATCAGCCTTGTTCTCTTGGAAAAAGGCAACCGCCTCTTCACCACTGGCAACCGTGGCAACCTTGTACCCCAGTTGCGTCAGCATCTGGTAGGCTATTTCCCGCTGTTCCGCGACATCGTCGACCACCAGAATCGACTCCCCGTTGCCCTGGTAATCCGTGATCGATACTTTATTTTCATCCACCTCTATCTGTTGTCTCGTTACCGGCAGATAGACCGTAATGCTCGTTCCCTCTCCCAGATGGCTCTGAACGTTGATATAGCCGTTATGGTCTTTCACCGTGCCCCAGACAACCGACATACCCAGTCCGGTTCCGCTTTTGCCCATAACTTTTTTGGTATAGAAGGGCTCAAAGATCTTTCCCAGGTCCTCTTCGGCAATACCCACGCCCGTATCCGTGACGGTAAAGGTGACGTACTCCCCTTCCTGCACATTATCATAACCCTGAAAGGGCTTATCAACATAGATGTTTCCGGTAGTGATCCTGATGGTCCCTTCCCCGGACAGGGCCTCGGCGGCATTATAAACAAGATTCATCACCATTTTCGACAGATGGATGGGAGAGCCGGAAATATTGAGAAGTTTCAGTCCAAGCTGAACATCAAATGTGATTTCCGCATGGTTCTGAAGCAGGTTCAAATGCTCCGGACTTTTCAAATACTCCTCTACGATGGTATTAAAATTCAGTGTTTTACTGGTAACGACTGCTCGCCTGGCCATGGTCAAAAGGTCCTGAACGATGATGGAGGCCTTTTCTCCGCTTTGCTTGATGGCCAGCAACGGCTTCCTCATCTTGCTTTCTTCGGGAAGGCTCAACAGCAGCAAATCGGGATAGCCGATGATGCCGCCTAGGATATTGTTCAGGTCGTGGGCCACCCTGCCGGCAAGGGTTCCAAGCAGCTCCATTTTCTGCGCCCGCTGGATCCGCACTTCAAGTTTTCTTCTTTCCTCCTCTGTCCGGATTCGTTCCTGAATTTCCTTGTCACGTGAAATAATGGCCTCATGCAGGTCCCTGGTCATGCTGTTGAAAGATGCCGCCAAGACTCCGATTTCATCCTTCGACCGAACATCGACGGTATGCTGTAGATCTCCCTTGGCCAGGCGCGAGGTGGCATGACTGAGTTTCAGAATCGGCATGGTTATCCCCCTGGAAAGCAAGAGGGAAAGAATAACGGTAGCAAGGAGAACCGACAGGGTAATGGCCAGCACCATGTTTCGCATCGTATACGCCGGTGCCATGAATGAATGATAGGGCAGAGTCGCCATGATCGTCAGGTTGCGGCCGGCAACAGGGAAATAGGCAACAAAGCCTTCAATGCCCAGGAGCGTGGCGCGGCTGAACCCCGATTTCATCTCCCTGGCCCTGCTGACCACTTCGTTCGATCGAGGATCATTGCCCAGCAACGGCTGCATAATGTTTTCCTGCGCAGGATGGGACAGAATAGTCCCCTTGCCGTCCATCAGAATCATGAAACCGGTCTCGTCGAAAATAAACTCTCCGATGTTCCTGAGAAAAGACGCCAGAGGGATCTCCCCGACTATCAAGCCCACGAATTCACCGAAGTAGTTCTGGCGGAAATAAGCGAACTGGGCTACCATCTCCGGGTGCCCCCTGCCCGAAGCCGGAAAATGGAAAATGACCTTGTTCGGTTCCCATGTGGCCTCTTCATAGATGAAGCTATGGCTGATGTCGGCCAGCTGCTCCGGTCTCTCGCGGCCTTTTACCAGCTTCATCTCTTCCAGACCGTCCTGCCGGACATAGGCCAGGATGGGAAATTCGTCAATGAAACTGTTGAAATGCTGGATGAGCACCGGTTCATGATATTCCATGGAATAGGCCTCTATTGCGTCAGCCGTGGCAATGGACCGGAATCTCTCTTCCATGTGCTGAATGAGGTTTTCCAGTTTTTCCGCCTGATTACGGGCAATATTTTCCAGATACTTCTCCTGGGTTTTCTTGAGGGATTTGACCATGAGCATGTAGCTGGAAATTCCAAGCAGACCGCAGACGAGGAGAACCAACCCTATGTGGGAGGCCAGGATTTTCGTCTTGATCGATCTGAACAGGGTCATATCCTGTGACTTGCAAGCCCTTCAGGGAAAGTTTTCCCTACTCCGGCACCAGGCCGTAGGATCTTATGATCTGCTTTCCTTCCTCGCTATCAAGAAAATCGACAAACCTCTTGGCGAGACCTGACAGGCCGTCCCGATAAACAAGGGCAAAAGGCAGGACAAGGTTGTATCTGCCGTTCAGGACATTCTCGGCAGAAGGATATACCCCGTCAACCTTGAGGATGCGTAGATTGGTACCGACAGTCATGGAGATGGGCAGATACCCGATGGTTTTACGGTGCTGCATGATGGTGGCCACGGCCTCGGGAGTATTATAAATAGTTTTAACCCTGGGCTCTGTAATGTTTCTGAAGCCAGGGATTATCTTGTTCAGGACGAGCAGGCAGGAGTCTCCCGGTTCCCTGTCCACCGCATAGATTTTACCGTCTGCCCCGAACGGACCCCAATCGGTTATTTTGCCGGAGTAGATCCCGACAATCTGCTCGGAGGTTATGTTGTCAATGTAATTGATGCTGGGATGAACGACAAAGACCACCGGACATCTTGCAAAGCGTTTATACTTGAGTCCCAGTTTTCCCTCACTTTCCGTAAGGGGGCGGGCAACTCTGCCCAGATCGATCTCACCGGCCGCCACCGCCCTGATCCCTCCGCCCGAGCCGATGCTTTCGGGTACCATGATATCTCCTCCGCCCAGCCGTTCTTCCAGGACACGGGCGATTTCCCTCAGCACTTCCTGATTGTCGCCGGTCCCTCCGACCACTATTTTCTGTCCCGCAAATCCGCGCAGTACCTTGTCGGCCCTGGAAAGAAAAACAGGGGATATCTGATGACGGATGATTTCAGCCGCGTTAATATTGATGGTCAGATAATAGCGGTCGGAGGTCATGACTGGAATCTTTCCGGGTTCTTTCTTTTTGGTCAGGATCTCTATTGCCGCGGGCACGCAGAGCCTGCCGAGGGATTCATAATCGACCGTGACGGAAACCATGGCCACCGGATCGCCCCTGGATACCTCCTCCAGTGCCTCAAGTGTGCTGGAAACCACCGGCAGCCTGGCAGGATGGGTTACCTGCCCCACCCGGGACAGATTTTTATAGATCACCTCCTCGATCGGGATCCAGAGGGCATCGATTCCCCTGGCGATGAGTTCTTCCACCGCCTTGCCGATCTCGCCGGCCTTTTGAATGGATGCCTCAATCAGCTCAATTCCCTCTCCGGAAGAACACTCCCGGGCGCAGACCACTTCTGCCATGGAAACGGGATTGTCGGGCAGGTACACGACACCGAGTCTTTGCAAGCCGGGAACAGCCTCTTTGAAGATGTTCAATTTATGCCTGCACTCGATCCAGTTGCTGCTTCCGGTGACATTCCGCCCTGAAGACTGCCAACTGTCGGCAATGCCGCTGGCAACCGGATTGGTGACCGCGGAAAAGACAATGGGAATATCCTTTGTCTCCTCCATGGCCCAAAGGGTCCCCTTGGTGCCGATCGTGAAAATCAGATCGACCTTGTTCTTTACCCAGTTCCGGAGAAAAAATCGTGCCTGGTCTTCATCGCCGTAGGCGCGCTTGAGATCAAGCTTGTGAGAAATGCCTGACAAGTTGATGCCTGTCTCAAATCCTTTCAGGGCTGATTCATCATGGGGCGATTCATGCCACATCAGGATGCCGATCTTGTAGACCGGAGTTTGCGCGTAAACAGGGACAGTCGATAAAAGAATCCATATACCCGCTAGGATCACAAAAAAACGATTCATGCTGTTCCACCTTGCTTCTGCTTAGATAAACCCCTTGTCCTGATGAACCAGGACATACAATTTGTTGCGGATTACGGGCATAAGGCGGTGTCTGGCGATACTGACAGATACCAATAAAGACAGGAGCAAGAAGTATGTCGACTGGCGAGGCGTAGGTGACGGAGTACAAAAAATGAAAATCGGGAATATCCAGTCTCCACGACCATTGTGCCAGTTTTTTCAAATTCCCGTCGCTACCCGTTCACAGGCATTATAGAAGAATTCATACCACAAATCAATTGAAACAGATTTCAATTTCAAAGGAACAATAAACCTGCAACTATTTATTATCAGGAAAAATTTTATAACTTTATTTTGTGCGATAAATTATTAGTTCTTTTTTTAAAAATGCGTATTTTTATAAATTTTGCATAAAATAACTGTCAATAGAACCGCCCCCATTACACCAGGCGTTTCTAAAAAAACCAACGGCGGGCAGCCTTCCTGGCCGCAGCAAAGGCTCAAGCGGATGGACTACTTCTTTTACGAGGAGATTTTGGGCCCACGATTCAGCGTTCACTCATCAACCCGCTCCTCAATACCTGGAAGCGATTTCCTGTCAGTTCAGCTCTGCTCACCTAATTTAACTTCTTTTGAATCATTTCAACGGAATGAAGAAGTTTATTAGAAATTTCTTTTGAGGTTTTCGACTTTATCAGAAAAGCCGGGTCTCCTTTAATATCAGTCAACGTTGTGTATGAATCAACATTGTCATGATTGCTGACTTCAACCAGATATCGAGATTCATCTGTTATCCGGTCAGAGATGTCTTTTACGGGTTCAGGTAAGGACCCATGCATAACAGGGAAAGTCTGAAAGTTGACTTTTGTTTGATTTACAAGTGTTTTGATAATCTTCTCATTGAGGAATCGTCCAAAAATTACAGATCCCCGTACAGGCCCTTCAATGTTACTGGTTAATATGGGTCGAGAGGAAATCAGCATGGGGCCCTTCTCGGTCATATAAATGCCGGTAACCTTAATGTCTGCCAACGGTTTGTTCTCCGATTCATAAGAAATCAATGGGTGATCTGGCGGGAATGAATCTTCTGGAAATTCGGTCAAGTGGATAATTTTCCCGGTTTCCAGTTCATGGCTTTCACCCCAAATGATCTTGCCTTTGGCATCAACAAAATAGATGGTATTGATTTTACTTCCTGTAAATGAAGTTAAACTAAGGTTGGACTTAAAATAATTATCGGATCGGGATTTGATGAATTCGTAGGTATCATCCCATGCCGCCCAATCGTGACAAAGTATGTCAAGGTGATGAATCTCGCCTTGAATTGCTTCTGCGGAACGCTTCACATTTTTTATGGCTTCTTCACGTTCAAGAGACAAAAAGCTCGGGAAAATAATGAAACGCTGAATACCAAAATTCACAAGGCCATAAAGCATAAAAAACAAAGCAGGATCAGCGTAATTTTTGATTTTAGAGTCATAAAGTCAGCTCTTCGTAATGGATCAGGATTTTCCTTCCGAGTCCCTTATCCTTGGATCCAAGGCGTCTCTCAGTCCCTCTCCCAAAAGGTTATAGCCGAGTACGGTCACGAGGATTGCCAGACCGGGGAACATCGAAAGCCACCAAGCTATCTCCAGATTGTCCTTGCCTTCAGTGAGCATGTTCCCCCAGCTCGGGGTAGGGGGTTGTACACCGATTCCAAGAAAACTAAGGGCACTTTCAGTGAGAATTGCTCCACCTACGCCGAGCGTGGTTGCCACAAGAATAGGGGCAACTGCATTTGGTAAAATGTGTGAAGAAGCTATTCTTGCATTAGAGGCGCCTGATATTCTGGCAGCCATTACGAAATCGCGCTGCTTGAGACTCAAAAATTCGGCCCTTACAAGCCGGGCTACTCCCATCCAGCTTGTGAGACCTATCACGACCATGATGTTTAAAATTGATGGCTCAAGAAAGGCAATAACAGCCATTACGAGAAAGATAGTTGGAAAGCAGAGTATTATGTCCACTAAACGCATTATCAGCCCATCTATCCATGTGCCATAGAATCCGGCAAGGGAGCCGAGAATAGTGCCGATGACCGTTGCAATCCCAACGGCCACAATCCCTACCAGCAGAGATATCCTTGCCCCATAAATAAGCCTTGAAAGGCAGTCCCTTCCAAGCAGGTCCGTACCAAGCAGATGTGCCCTTGAAGGTGATTCCAGAATATGCCAGGTGTCTATTGCATGTGGGTCATACGGGGCAAGCCATGGAGCGGAAAGGGCGACGATACAGAGAAGGCCGACTATTAAAAGCCCCGCAACCGCCAAAGGGTTGTTTCCCAGCTGACCCAACCAGGTGATTTGGTGATTGGCTGCTTTCATAATAATATAAAGTAATAAAAATAGACCGGACTATGTAATCTCTTTAATCCTTTAATCCTTTGTCTTAACGCCTGCACGAATTCTCGGGTCTGCCAGGGCATAGCCAATATCGGCCAACTGGTTTCCTAGTAATGTCAATACTGATACTATGACAAGATTACCCATGAGCAGAGGATAGTCTCTGGCCATAACACCGGTCCACATGAGCTGACCTACTCCAGGTATCGCAAAAATGGATTCAAAGATTACACTGCCGCCGATAAGACCGGGAATAGAGAGGCCCAGGATGGTTATTATAGGTAAAAGGGCGTTTCTCAAAGCATGTTTATATATAACCTTTTTTTCCGGCAGGCCCTTGGCCCTTGCCGTAGTAATATAATCCTGTCTCAAAACCTCAAGCATTGAGGACCTGGTATAGCGAGACAGCCCTGCGAGTCCGCCCAGAGCAGATACCAGCACAGGCAGTATCAGATGACGGCACCAATCCAGCAGCTTTTCCCAGCCGGACATTTGTGTATATCCCATAAGGCTATGGAGTCCGGAGATAGGCAGCCACCCTAGGTATATTCCAAAATAGAGCATGAGCAGTAGGGCTACCCAAAACGCGGGGGCCGCATAGGCCACGAAGACAAGTACTGTAGTAATCTGGTCAAAAATGCTGTTATGATGCACGGCCGCAGCCACACCAAGAGGGACGGCAATTACAAGTATCAATCCTATGGCCAAGATATTTATCAGCAGCGTAACCGGCAGCCGTTCCTTGATTTTGTCCCAAACAGGTCTCCTGTCCGGAGAAAAGGACAGGCCGAGATCCAGCACGGCCAAGCCCTTGAGCCATTGAAGGTACTGTATGTGCAGAGGACGGTCCAGGCCATACTGGGCCCTCAGACGCTCTCTCATCTCCGGGGTCATCTTGGGATTGAAGTCGGTCTGCAGGCTCATTGGTTCACCCGGGGCCAAGTGCATTACCATGAAAGATATGAGGGTTATGCCCAAAAAGGTAGACCCAAGAGTAAAAATCTTTTTGATTAAATATAGAAACATCGACATATTAAGAATGATTGTACTGGAAAAAGTGATTCTGCTCAAAATTTTCCAATCTTGCATTTTGCGTACTGGCAATTATTATCTCAAGTCTTTTAATGCAAAAAATATACATTAATAATATAGATATGAGGGATATTCCCGTGGATCCTGATTTTGCCCTGATTGTTCCCTTTGTCGCGGCTTTGATAGCGATCTTTAAAGGATTTGCCTTTGTTACTTTCTTTATACCATAAATATTTTAACAAATTTTTAGACAAGGGTTCTTCATGAAACAAAATTGTAATAATTATATCAAAGAAAAAGAACAATTTAAAAAACTCTTCAAACAGGAAAATATTGATAATTTTGAAGAAAGATTCAAGATCTTTGAAATTTTTCTGCAAACCGACCGTCATGTTACGGTCAGTGAACTGCTTGAACTTCTTAATGAAAACGGGTATCAATTAGAGTCCTCTTTTGTAAGGGATACGCTTAAGTTCATGTGCGGCTTTGGTTTTGCAAAAAAAATTCAGTTTGAAAATAGGCCGGTGTGCTATGAACACAGGCATCTCGGAAAACATCATGACCATATGATATACACAAAATGCAAGAATATAATTGAATTTCAGGACCAACGACTTGAAAATCTCCAGATACAGATTGCTTCGACACATGGATTTCATATGCTTCAGCACAAAACGGAAATCTACGGCTTATGCTCCAATTGTCTTAAAACGCGCATACATCCCATGTCTCTTGTTATGGCCAAGCAAGGAGAAAAATTCATAATCAAGGATTTTATTGGGGGCGCCGGCGCGCGCGTGCGTTTATTGACTATGGGTCTCAGAGTTGGAGACGAGTTAGAGGTCATTACCAGTCCCAGTAAGGGACAAATGGTTATTGTCGTAGATTGCAGGCGATATGTCATAGGGCGTGGAATGGCACAGAAAGTATTGGTTGAGCCAAGGAAGATTTAAGGGGAATTTTGTTTATGTTGTTAAGCGAAATGAAGGAAGGTCAAGCCGGAGTTATAAGCCGTGTGGGTGGAAATGGTGCATTGCGCAGGAGGATACTTGAAATGGGTATTCTAAAGGGTTCGGAGATTTACGTAGAAAAATACGCACCATTGCAAGATCCTCTCGAATTGATTGTTAAGGGCTATCATTTATCGCTCAGGGTTGAAGAAGCTGCACAAATAACCGTCAGAGATGTAAAATAGGAATAATGGCTTAATGTCTAAAAAGAGTCTAACAATAGCCCTGGCCGGTAATCCTAATTCAGGTAAGACAACAATATTCAACAATATTACCGGAACCAGGCAGAAGGTCGGAAATTGGCCTGGTGTGACAGTTGAAAAAAAGGAAGGTATTGTAAATAGACATGGATATGAGCTCAAAATTATCGACCTTCCAGGAACTTACAGTTTAACGCCCTTTTCCGTAGAAGAGATTGTCGCACGGGATTTTGTCCTTGATGCCCGTCCTGATGTTGTAATCGATATTATTGATGCCTCCAACCTGGAACGAAGCCTTTATCTGGCAACACAGCTAAGGGAAATTGATTGCAAGGTTTTGTTTGCCCTGAACATGGCTGATGTTGCCCGTGCACGCGGAATTAAAGTCGATGCAAAAAAGCTGTCCGAACTTCTCGACCTGCCTATAGTCTTTACAATCGGCAATAAAAACGAGGGAATAGACGAACTTCTGAAAAAGGCCATAGAACTGGCCGAGTCAGATATAGATACCAGCGGAAAGCGTAAAGTCAAATATAACAAGGATATTGAAAATTCAATTTCAGAACTCCGGGGCTTTATTGAAAAAAATACTGAAATATCACTTCCTTATAAAACAAGATGGACAATAATAAAACTCCTTGAAAATGATAAAATCGTTAGAGAACGGGTTCTCCAAAAAATGGGAGATCAAGGCAAGAAATTTATTCAGCAAGTTCAATTACACCGCGAATTGCTTGCGGACCGCTTTAATGATGATCCTGAAATCATAATGACAGATGAGCGGTATGGATTTATTGCCGGGATAATAAAGGAAGTTCTTGCAACCGTCACAAAACAGCGTATCGACATATCTCGAAACATAGATCTGGTCCTGACGAACCGGTTCATCGGGTTTCCGATCTTTATTTTCTTTATTTGGGCAATGTTTCAGTTAACCTTTTCACTTGGTGCCTATCCAATGGAATGGTTAGAAAACAGTGTTGGCTGGTTTTCAATATCATTAGACCTTATTCTTCCGGATAGCCTGTTTAAAGATCTCTTTATAAACGGGGTAATTGCAGGTGTAGGAAGTGTTATAGTCTTTTTGCCCAATATCCTGATACTTTTCTTTTGCATAGCTCTCTTTGAAGACACAGGCTATATGTCAAGAGCTGCATTTCTTATGGATAGAATAATGCATCTTATCGGGCTTCATGGTAAATCTTTTATACCCATGCTTATGGGATTCGGTTGCAGTGTACCGGCCATTATGGCCACCCGTACCCTTGAAAGCGAAAAGGATCGCATTCTTACCATACTTATTACACCATTTATGTCATGTTCGGCCAAACTGCCGATTTATATCGTACTTACAGGTATTTTCTTTAGTGCTAAAGCCGGCAATGTTATTTTTTGCATTTATTTTGCTGGGATTATACTTGCCATCTTAACAGGTCGTCTGTTTCGTTCCAGTCTTCTGATGGGTGCCGATGCACCGTTTGTCATGGAATTGCCTCCTTATAGGGTGCCAATGGTAAAGAGCCTGATAATTCATATGTGGGACCGTAGCAAAATGTTTCTCAAAAAGATGGGCGGTGTGATACTTATAGGGTCTGTTGTTATATGGGCACTCTCTGCATTCCCAAGAAATATCCAATATTCCCGCGATTATATTGCTGAAATCAATAATGTCAGATCTTTATATAATACTCAGATTATGGCTGCCGATGGACTTGACCGGCAAAATATAGAGAATGAACGGGATGATGCTATAGCAGAGCTTGAAACAGCGCGGAAAGCAGAAGAGATTGAAAAGTCCTATATGGGTCATATCGGGAAGATTCTTGCCCCCGTGTTTGCTCCTTTAGGTATAGACTGGCGCGGTAGCGTAGCCCTCCTTACAGGTTTTGTCGCCAAGGAAATCGTAGTAAGTACAATGGGAATACTTTATCTTGCTGGAGATGATGGAACGGGTACTCTTAAGAACGCGCTGTTATCCTCTGACATGACGCCGCTTTCGGCTTTGGCGATGATGGTCTTTGTCCTTTTATATCTGCCATGCATTGCAACGGTTGCAACTATCAAACAGGAGACCAATTCCTATAAATGGACTTTATTCAGCATTATATACACCACATCACTTGCTTGGGTTGCGGCTTTTTGCGTCTATCAGGGGGGAAAGATAATAGGATTTAGTTAATGAAATGCGAGTAGCCACGGACATTGGAGGCACTTTCACGGATGTAGTTACGCTTGACGGCAACCAAATCCGGGGATGGAAGGTCCTTTCCACAAACGAAAGTCCTGACCGGGCTGTCACTGAAATTATCAGGGACCTTGCGGATTTTTCATACTTTTCACATGGCAGTACCGTGGCCACTAACGCTCTATTAGAA
>DQXT01000068.1 GCA_011042225.1 Deltaproteobacteria bacterium
CATTTCCTCAGAGAATACCATACTTGCCATGTTGAACAAGACAGGGGTCCAAGCCGATTTTATTGCTGAAAAATCACATTTTACTTACACTAAAACCCCGACGGGTCCTGCATGGATCATAGATCCTCTTGATGTCAGGAAGAAACCCGCTAAAGTTATGGCCGCATTTAAGGCGGTTCTGATTAGGGTCCAAGGAATCCGTAGGGCAGGGGCAGTTGCTCTGGACTTGGCCTATGTGGCCTGCGGCCGGATGGACGGTTTCTGGGAAATTAAGCTTAAACCATGGGATACTGCCGCGGGTCAACTGATTTTAGAGGAAGCCGGTGGAAAAACATCAGATTTTTCAGGCAACGCTTATTCTCCATTTGTTCCAGAAATATTAGCAACAAACGGCTTGATTCACAAAGAGCTGCTGTCTATTTTTATAGATATGTTGTAATTATTTACACCTTTTCAATTATCATTAGGCCGTAAAGACAAAATATTTATTTTCAAAAAGGTATTGCATTCCAAAAAAGCGTAATTATATTAGCACTCGTCGTTGATGAGTGCTAATATAATTACGTGGTCATCCTTATTAAAAGGAAAATTTTGTGCGCAACACCTCAGGAAGACGGACTCACTCGAGTCGATGGTCTAGGCTTTCGGCTCATTTTAAATTAATTTATTTTGAATAACTTTATAGAAAAAAGGAGAGAAATGCTATGAAAATTCGTCCGTTACACGACCGAATTTTGGTAACACGTTTAGAGGAAGAAGAAAAAACCAAGGGTGGAATTATCATCCCCGACAGTGCAAAAGAAAAGCCGGCCGAGGGGAAAGTCGTCTCTGCCGGAAACGGCAAAATCCTTGAAAACGGCGAAATCAAGCCCTTGGATGTAAAAGAGGGGGATCGCATACTGTTTAGCAAATACTCCGGCACAGAGGTAAAAATTGCCGGAGATGAGTATCTGATAATGAGGGAAGACGACGTCCTTGGTATTATCGAAGACTAGTTAACCCAATAACATTCCAATTTAAAACAAGAAAACAAACACGCTTATAAGAACCGAATAACGGAGGTTAAACAATGTCAGCTAAAGAAATCAAATACAACATAAAGGCCAGGGAGGCCATGTTAATAGGCATTAATGCCTTGGCTGATGCAGTCAAGGTAACCCTTGGTCCCAAGGGTCGCAATGTCATCATTGAAAAATCCTTTGGATCGCCTGTCATTACTAAAGACGGCGTAACTGTGGCCAAGGAGATTGAGCTCGAGGACAAGTTTGAGAATATGGGTGCCCAGATGGTAAGAGAAGTGGCCTCCAAAACCAGTGATGTCGCTGGTGACGGTACTACCACCGCAACTATACTTGCACAAGCCATATATGCGGAAGGTTCAAAGCTGGTAGCTGCCGGAGTTAATCCGATGGCCCTTAAGAGGGGTGTTGACAAAGCTGTTGAGGCTATCGTAGACCAACTCAGAAAGATGTCTAAGCCCACCAAAGACCAGAAAGAGATAGCTCAGGTCGGTACCATATCCGCCAACAACGACGCCACTATTGGTAATATCATTGCGGAGGCCATGGACAAGGTTGGCAAGGAAGGAGTCATTACGGTAGAAGAAGCCAAGGCCATGGAGACCTCTCTTGATGTGGTGGAAGGCATGCAGTTTGATCGCGGCTATTCCTCTCCCTATTTTTCAACAGACCCTGAAAAGATGGAGTGTGTTCTGGAAGATCCTTATATCCTGATTCACGAGAAAAAAATCAGTAACATGAAGGATCTTCTGCCAATCCTTGAGCAAATAGCAAAGATGGGTAAACCCCTCCTGATCATATCAGAGGATGTTGAGGGCGAAGCCTTGGCTACTTTAGTGGTAAACAAGCTTAGGGGGACTCTTCAGACTTGTGCGGTAAAAGCCCCCGGTTTCGGAGACAGACGCAAAGCCATGATGGAAGATATCGCCATTTTGACCGGTGGTGAGATGGTTGCGGAAGACCTGGGCATCAAACTTGAGAATGTATCTATAAATGACCTCGGGACAGCAAAAAGGGTCATAATCGACAAGGATAATACTACTATTGTTGACGGTGCCGGTTCCAAGGAAAAGATTGAAGGCCGCGTAAGGCAAATCCGTACACAGATCGAGGAGACATCCTCCGACTATGATAGAGAGAAGCTGCAAGAACGCCTTGCCAAACTTATCGGAGGAGTGGCGGTCATTAACGTTGGTGCAGCCACTGAAACAGAGATGAAAGAAAAAAAGGCAAGGGTGGAAGATGCTCTAAACGCTACAAGAGCTGCAGTAGAAGAAGGAATAATCGCCGGTGGTGGCACTGCCTATCTTCGTTGCATGGACGCAGTGAACAATCTTAAAGTAGAGGATCCGGACGAAGAACACGGGATCAACATAATAAAAAGGGCTATGGAAGAGCCTCTTCGACAGATTGCCGGTAATGCCGGGCATGAGGGTTCCGTTGTTGTTGAACATGTAAAGTCCAAAAACGGAAATATCGGCTTTAATGCCGAAAAAGGGGAATATGAAGACCTTCTGCAGGCTGGAATTATTGACCCAACAAAGGTTACCCGCATAGCACTTCAAAATGCCGCCAGCGTCTCCGGACTGCTTATTACAACGGAGGCCATGGTCGCAGAGATCCCTAAAGAAGAATCTCCGATGGGTGGTGGTATGCCTGGTGGTGGTATGCCCACTGGTGGTATGATGTAAAATCGATTTAAATCATATTACATAAAGAAGAAAAGGCCCATCTGTTTATAAACAGATGGGCCTTTTCTTCTTTATAAACCATAGGCCGATGAATCCAGCCAGCTTTTAGGTAATGGCCTTTTTAGCCGATCAAGTAATCAGTTAATATATTATTGTATCCATACAAAAATACTTCGATAACGAAAAAATGCTCGAGAAAGGACACTGCTTCTCATGCTTGCTATGGCGAAAAGTGGGGTTGTTATAGGGATAGATGCGTTTCCAATAGAGATTGAGATAGATGTTTCTCCCGGGCTTCCGTCTTTCAATATGGTTGGACTTCCTGAAGGGGCGGTTAAAGAAAGCAGGGAAAGGGTCAAAAGCGCCATTAAAAATTGCGGCTATCCGTTTCCCACTCAACGGATTACAGTCAACTTGGCGCCAGCAGATATAAAAAAGGAGGGATCGGCCCTCGATCTGCCTATAGCTTGCGCCATTCTGTGTACTACAGAGATCATTCCGCAGAACATACTTAGTAGATACTGCCTTGCAGGAGAGTTATCTCTTGACGGTACATTAAAACCTACAAAGGGCATTCTCCCCCTTTCCCTTGCCGCCAGAGAATGGAACCTTAGTGGTTTTATAGTTCCCAAGGCAAATGCGCCGGAAGCCGCCGTGGTAAGAGAAACTGCTGTGTATCCAGCAAAACATCTATCAGAGGTGGTGGGTTTCTTGGTAGACAATATTAAGATCGAACCACAGCGAATTAATCTAAACGAACTATTCAAGGAGGAACAATCCCAATATGGAGACTTTCAAGACGTAATTGGACAGGAACATGTAAAAAGGGCGCTTGAAGTCGCTGCCGCGGGCGGTCACAACGTACTCATGATAGGCCCACCCGGGTCTGGAAAGACCATGCTGGCCAAACGCATTCCCTCAATCCTTCCCTCGCTCACCTTTGAAGAAGCCCTTGAGACTACTACTATATATAGTGTAGCGGGGCTTTTGCCTTCAGACGATCCTTTAATTACTTTAAGGCCTTTTTGCTCACCCCATCATACCATTTCAGATGCCGGTCTAATTGGTGGAGGAACTGTACCGAGACCGGGCCAAGTGAGCCTTGCGCACAACGGGGTGCTTTTTCTGGATGAACTACCTGAATTCAGAAAGAACGTTCTGGAAAGTCTTAGACAGCCTATTGAAGATGGGATTGTTACTATTGCAAGGGCCGCGATTACACTCTCATTTCCCGCAAGATTTACCCTTGTGGCCGCTCAAAATCCATGTCCTTGTGGGCATTTAGGCGATTCGCGACATAAGTGCTCTTGTCTTCCAAGTCAGATAATTCGTTATCGTAACCGGATATCAGGGCCTTTACTGGACCGAATAGATATTCAGATCGAGGTTCCTGCGGTTCCCTATTCGGATCTTGGGCATGCAAGGCGAGGAGAAAGTTCGGCTATAATCAGAAAAAGAGTTGTTGGAGCCAGGAAAATACAGGAACAACGATTCAGAGGTCTTTCTATACACTGCAATGCACAAATGTCCTCTAAAGAACTAAGGTTTTTTTGTAAGTTGTCAGAAAAAAACAGGTCTTTTTTGGAGGCTGTCGCAAGCAAACTGGCCTTGAGCGCAAGGGCATTTCATAGAATAATAAAGATAGGAAGAACTATTGCGGACCTTGAGGAAGCCACCAATGTAACTATGGCTCACCTATCCGAAGCCGTACAATATAGAAGCTTAGATCGGGAAAAAATTTGAGTCCTTTTGTCAACTTAAATAAGATTAAATAAATGCCTGATCTTATACTCGTTGGTACAGTCCACCTTGATCCACAAGGCGGAAAGGGTCTTTCTAAAATAATTGAAACATTCCAGCCGAGCATTTTAACCATAGAAATCAGCGGTTTTTCAGTCAGATACAGATTGGCTAACAAAAAAAGGTGGCTAACTCGTCTTAGGTATTTAAAACACAGACTTCCCGAAGAAAAAAGGAATCACTCCAGGCTCAAACTGCTTAAACTCCAGCTTCAAATACCCTTTGAATGGGATGTAGCATACAGATATAGTAAAGCAAATAATATTCCATGTCTTCCCATTGACAGTAGCGATCTGGCGAGAGCCGAACTACCTTTATGGAAAAGCTGGGTCGTTTCAAGCAAAAATCTCCTCAAACTTACAGATGAACCTGATTTCGACCTAGATGAACACTTTAGAGAATGTCATTCTCAGGCAAAAATTGCACTTTCTAAACCAAACCATTTTACAAAACCGGGACAACAGCTGTCCTGGCTCTCAAACAGGTCTTGGGAAAAGAGAGAAAAAACCCTTGCGTATAGGATTCAAAGGGTTCATGAAAACGCGTTGCCGAATCTTGTATCTCATCCCAAGGCAAGTTCATATCATATACATGTTTGTGGTTGGATGCATTTAATGACCGGGGCCCCATGGAAAACCATGGCGGACTTATTATCGAGACTAACCCCTGTTCGCATACTATTGACCAGAGAGGGAACCGGGTCGGATGACTATTATTTTATAATTTGATTACTCTGCTATTTGAGGTTATCTTCTGATTATATATTAAAGCTAACGGTATTTAAGCACAAAGCCTTAACGTTAGATCTCTTTAAGGAATTCTTGAGGACTTTTTATGTTAGAAATAAAATTCATACGTGAAAACAGCGAATTGGTTAGCAAAGCCCTGAAGGCTAGATGCAATGATTTCCCGCTTGATTCTCTGCTTAAGGTTGACTCCCAAAGGAGAAGCTTGATTCAAGAAGTAGAAGATCTAAGAAACCTCAGAAACAGGGTGTCGGAGGAAATAGGAAAACAAAAAAAAGCAAAAAAAGATGCTGAACAACTTATATCCCAAATGAAGTATGTTGCATCCAGAATTAAAGAGCTAAACAATCTTCTTGTAATAAAAGAGGTTTCTCTTAACACATATCTTCTTTCAATACCAAACCTACCACACCCCTCTGTGCCGCTGGGTAAAGACGAGACAGAAAACCCTGTCATAAGGACCTGGGGAGATATATTAGAATTTGATTTCAAGCCGTTGCCACATTGGGAAATAGGAGAAGCGCTCAATATTTTAGATTTTGAGAGAGCTGCAAAGATAGCAGGTGCAAGATTCGCCGTTTACCGAGGATTGGGAGCAAAACTCGAAAGGGCATTGATTAATTTCATGTTGGATCTGCACCAAGACCTACACGGTTATACAGAAATACTTCCACCTTTTATAGTAAACGAAAAGTCCCTCCTAAGCACAGGGCAACTGCCTAAATTTGCTGATGATCTCTTTAAGCTAGAAAACAGGAATTATTATCTGATACCAACAGCGGAAGTACCCATTACCAACTTACATCGTGACGAAGTTCTTGAAGAAGAGATTCTGCCTATCCATTATGTGTCCTTTACGCCATGTTTTAGATCAGAGGCAGGATCATATGGAAAAGATACCAGGGGAATTGTTCGGCAACACCAATTTAATAAGGTGGAACTCGTTAAATTTTGTCAGCCGGAACAGTCTGCTGCTGAACTAGAATCATTGCTTTTAGATGCTGAAGAGGTTCTACAAAAACTCCGTCTCCCATATAGGACTATTGAGTTATGTACCGGAGACCTTGGTTTTTCCGCTTCAAAAACCTACGATATCGAGGTCTGGCTGCCAGGGCAAAACAGGTTTTGCGAAATCTCTTCCTGTAGTAATTTTGATAGCTTTCAGGCAAGGCGTGCAAATATACGTTATCGCCCCAAGGGTCAGACAAAAACCCGTTTGCTGCACACACTAAACGGGTCTGGGCTGGCGGTGGGGCGTACCGTTGTGAGTATATTGGAAAACTACCAGCAGAAAGATGGTAGCGTCTTGATTCCTGATGTATTGATCAAATACATGCATGGAGTTGAAAGAATTTCAAAATAAAAAGTGGTACCACTTCTGATCTGAAACAAAAGGACAAACAGAACAGATCAAACTCCTAATTAAACAAAACTTCCTTTATCTGAAGGAAATGTTCCACGTGAAACAAAGCCTTTAACTTACTATTTTTATAGGCAATTAATGGAATTCCTGCTCTTTGTGCAACCCTTTCATCCACAGCAGAATCACCTATATAGATAGTCCGATCTTTCTTAACTCCCAACATCTCTAATATTTTAAAAATTCCCTCTGGATCCGGTTTAGGGTTTTTGACATCAAGCGCGCAAACGATAATATCAAACCATTTATCCAATCCAAAAATATCAATAATCATTGGCATTGTAGTACTTCGGTTTGTGGATATAGCAGTCAACATCGGGGGTCTAATAGATTCTATAGTATCACCGACTCCAGGCTCCATAATCAAACAATCAAGAAAATTCGTATAATCCAGCCGCTGACTATAAATCAAGGCCTCCTTAAGATCTGCCGCACAATCCTTAAATAAATACTTTATTGACTCCTCGGCAGTGTGCATATGCACAAAGGAAAGCTCTTTATCATTCATTGGCCCGCGCCCGAATTCATCAAGTATTGTATTATAATAGGTTCTATTGGCCTCCCTTGAATCCAGAATCACCCCGTCACAATCAAATATGGCTAGATCGAACCGACCCATTTTTCTTACTCAAGCCTCTTCATGATATTTTTCAGAGAAAATCCTTTTAAAGACAAATCAGACGGAACTCCCTTTCCTTGCACCAGTACCTTGTGAGATTCTCCCATTCCCTGGGGCAACAACAGCATTTTAACCGCGGCCAATTCAGGTGAAAACGGGTCAAATTTTCCACCTGAAAGTTCCAAAAAGGTTTCCTCAAAATCAAGTCCTGCCAAAAAGGCCCATTGAGGCGCATATCCCAGAGTGAAAAAACCCTCATCCTGTCCCCATCGGTGTAAATCACTAAAGTTAACATGGGCGGTCAAATCCTGCTCTCCCGGTCTCTCATACAGATTTTCGTTTACACTGTGATTCATATAGGCCAAAAGGGTTCCTCTGTTTCTCGCTGGATGGAAGTATTCTTTTCTTGTATATCCATAATCTATTGTGACCACAAAACCTTCGTAAATTATATCGGTTAATTCTGAAATCCATGTCTTAATACCAAGATTTACTTCTGTACGATAACCCTCCGGGATCTCTGAAGGGATCGTCTTTGCGTATTCCATCAGTTTATAAACACTAAGGTCTCCAAAGACCTCTGTAGATATCTCATCTTCCCTGAAGTCTATATAAATTTCCTTAAAACCTGAAAACTCCTTTTGAATGACATGGACAGGAAAAGAATCTAAAAGCTCATTTGAAATAATACAACCGGTTACGGAATTCAATTCAGAAAGTCTATTTATCCATTTGATTTTATTGATAAATGGTTTTAACAACTGCTGCTGACATGAAGCAACTGCTGCCTTATGTTCTACTATTATATAATTAATAGATTTAAAAATTTCCCTTTTTGATAAATAAGACAAAATATCTTGTGCAAGATAACCAGCTCCAGCGCCCATTTCAATAATAGTAAAGTCCTTACGATCTAAGATGTTCCAAAATTCCTCTATCTGCCTCGCATGTAATGCCCCATAAAGACAGTGCGCATGAGGACTTGTAATGAAATCCCCCCTTTTTCCGATAGGCACATACGGTCTGGAGTAATATCCATATTTTTCATGATAAAGGGCTATCTCCATGAAATCCTTAAATGTTAACGGCCCGATATCTTTTACTCTATCGCTGATAATTTTAATCAATTCATTGGAAAAATTTTTCATTATATGGTACCTTTACACCTATCTACACCCTTATTCATAATGCATATTTTTAAAACATGCAAAAGTGTTTTTTGTTAATTTGTTGTTAAAAAACTGTTGGTCTTTTTTAATAAATAACCATATTCTTTTTTTGAACAATAAATCAAAACTATTAAAAGTATCCTTACTTAATTAATTTCATATAATATCAATTGATTAATTACTTTTTAAACTCTAATAACAATATTTATTAACATTCTTTTTATTTATATTAAATTTGGAGTAATAATATGCTGAAATTTTCTGTTAAAAAGACTGATTTTTTGACTCCTCTTTCAAAAATTCAAACTATTATAGATAAAAAAACCTCGATGACTATTATTAACAATGTACTTATTTATACGGATGAAAATTATCTATTTGTTGAAGCTACCGATTTAGAAATAAGTTACAAGAGCAAAATTCCTTGTTCGGTTATAGAACAAGGAGCTATCACTCTTAATGCACGAAAATTTTATGAAATAGTTAAAGAATTCCCATCTGAAGAAATATTTTTTGAAGAATATAAAGATACTTGGCTGAAAATCGGAGCTGATAAAAAAGCTGAATATAAGATAGGAGGAATAGCTCCTGATGATTTTCCAAAATTTAGACATGTAAATACTGAAAATGCTGTTGATTTAGAATCTTCAATTATAAGAGAAATGATCGAAAAGACAATTTTTTCTTCATCTTATGACGACCGTAAATACAGTCTATCAGGTATATATTTTGAGGAAGAACATGATGAAGAAGGAAAATCTTCAATACGTATGGTAACTTCAGATGGCCACAGACTCAGCCTAATGGAAAAGTTTATTACGGAAAAAGGGTTAGGACTTGAGCAAGGAGTTATTATTCCCAAAAAAGGGGCACAAGAAATTAAAAAAATTATAGAAGGTCATGAAAGAATGCTTTGGGGCTTTGATAACAACTTTTGTTTTGTTAAGTGCAATAATGATCACTTAGTAGTGAGGTTGGTTGAAGGTAAATTTCCTGACTATCGTAATATAATACCAAAGAGTAAAGATCGTTATTTAGTTTTTAATAGATTAGAAATCTTTAATGCACTAAAACGTATATCAATTTTTTCGTCAGATACTACTTTTAGAGGTGTTAAAGCCAACGTTACACCAAAATTAATTGAAATAGAGTCACTCTATAAGGAAATTGGAGAAGCAAATGAAACAATTAATATAGATTATAGTGGAGAGCCTTTTGAAATAGCCTTTAATGCAAAATACCTTATGGATGCGTTATCTGTAATGGACTCAGACAGGGTGGAATTAACTGCTAATAATCCTGAATCTCCATGTTTGCTGACCGGCAAGCAAGATATCGGATTTTTAGGCTTAATTATGCCAATGAATCTTGTTAAAGAAGAAAATAAATAATAAGAGGATTAATTATTAAGTATATGGAAAACAATAATAAAATAGATAAGAGTGAACAAGAGTATGCTTCTAAACAGATAAAGGTGCTTACAGGATTGGCAGCAGTCCGCAAAAGGCCTTCTATGTATATAGGAAATACTTCTATAGAAGGTCTGCATCACCTAGTATATGAAGTAGTAGATAATAGTATTGATGAGGCGATGGTTGGTTATTGCAACTCTATAAAGGTTATAATTCAGGAAGACGGATGCGTTGTGGTTGAGGATAATGGCAGGGGCATACCTGTAGATATTCATCCAACAGAAGGGATACCGGGCTTGGAGCTGGTAATGACCCGTTTACACGCTGGTGGCAAATTTGATCATCAGACCTATAAAGTATCCGGAGGTCTTCACGGGGTAGGGGTTTCAGTGGTCAATGCCCTTTCTGAATACCTGAAAGCAGAAGTTTATAGAGGTGGAAAGGCTTATAGGCAGACTTACAAAAAAGGGGATCCTGTTGGTCCAATAGAGTTTCTTGGGTCTACTCAAAAGAGAGGTACAAGAATAACATTTAAACCGGATAGTCAAATATTTAAAGAGACAACAGAGTTTCAGTATGAAATATTACAGGCCAGAATGAGAGAATTGGCTTTTCTGAACTCATCTGTCAAAATCTATCTCGAAGATGAGAAAACCGGAAATAATAAAGAATATCACTTTAGAGGGGGAGTTACTTCATTTGTAGAGTATCTTAATAAGAACAAGGAGTTGGTTCACGAAAAACCCGTTGATATTTATGGGGAGCGAAATCAGGTACAGTTGGAAATATCTTTTCAATATAACCAGGCCTATTCGGAGAGAATCTTAAGTTATGTAAATAATATTCGCACCAAAGAAGGCGGTACCCATGTAGCTGGATTTAGATCGGCCTTGACAAAATGTATTAATAAATATGCCGGTGATGACATTGTTCCAAAAAAATTGAAGGAAAAGCTTGAGGGTGAAGATGTAAGAGAGGGTCTTACTTGTGTTCTATCAGTCAAGGTGCCAAATCCTCAGTTTGAAGGCCAGACCAAGACAAAATTAGGAAACAGTGAAGTAAAATCAATAGTGTCTTCAATAGTTCACGAAGAACTTTCGAGCTATCTTGAAGAAAATCCTTCAGTGGCCAAAAAGATCCTTACTAAGGCCGTGGATGCGGCCAGGGCAAGAGAGGCGGCCAAAAGGGCAAAAGAGCTAACAAGGAAAAAGGGCGGCCAAGATATTCTTATGGCCGGTAAATTGGCTGAATGTCAGGAGAAAGATCCCGCAAAGAGAGAAATTTTTATTGTGGAGGGTGATTCCGCAGGCGGTAGTGCAAAACAAGGAAGAGACAGGCGTTTTCAGGCGATTCTACCTCTTCGAGGTAAGATTATGAATGTAGAAAAGGCAAGATTTGATAAGATGCTTGCCAGCGAAGAAATACGCAATCTCGTTGCCTCAATCGGTACCGGTATAGGCGCAGAGGAATTCGATCCATCAAAGGCAAGGTATCATAAGATCATTATTATGACAGATGCCGATGTAGATGGTGCTCACATAAGGACACTCCTGTTGACTTTTTTTTATCGTCAGATGATCACACTTGTGGAAAACGGTATGCTTTATGTAGCTCAACCACCTTTATATAGGATGGCTTTGGGAAAAAAGAAGGAGTTTTTCTTTAAGGACGAGGCAGAACTCGACAAATATCTTTTTGAAAGGGCCATAAAAAACATGTCTGTAAGGCTTGAAAACAGAGAAAGATCTATAAAAGGGGAAAAACTTAAGGCGTTTCTGGAAAACATAGTATCTTTTGAAGACGCTTTGGAAGTAATGTCCAGAAAGGGCCTATGGAAGAAATTGAGTCAGGATTTATTGATGCTTGGAATTAAGAATTCAGATCAGTTTCACGAAGAATCTTTTGTAACAAATCTGTCAAAAAAGCTTAAACAAAAGGGATATAAGGTGGGGCGGATTAAACCCTCGGCTTCTGAGATTTCAGGATATGAATTCATCGTTGGGGTGGAAGACTTGGCTTATTTGACCGCCAATGTGGGACCCGGCCTGATAAAACAGGCAGAATTTCGTCGTCTTGTAAAGACATATTCTAAGCTAGAATTAATGGTTAATACCTCAATTGAAGTTTATTTTGAAGACAAACCAGTAAAGAGATTAGACCGACTCGATGAACTCCTGGATTTTTTCCGAAACGAAGGGAAAAAGGGTATATCGACCCAGAGATACAAAGGATTGGGAGAAATGAATCCCATTCAGCTGTGGGAGACTACCATGAATCCGGAAAAGCGGACTTTGCTCAAAGTAACCGTTAGAGATGCAGATGAAGCAGAAAGCCTATTTACTACTCTTATGGGTGAAAAGATTGAACCCCGGAGAGAGTTTATACAGACCCATGCGCTGGAGGTCCGGGAGCTGGACATATAAAACTATTTGTAGAAAAATTGATTTTGTGAGTCCTGTATCAGGAGATGTTTAGATGGAATGTCAAAAAGAAGAAAATATTAAGAGATGCAACTGTACATATGAACCATGTCCCAGAAAGGGTATCTGTTGTGAGTGTATAAAATATCACCTAAAGATGCGTCAACTTCCGGCCTGCTGCTTTCCATCTGAGGCAGAGGCAACTTATGACAGGAGTTTTGAGCTTTTTGCAAAACTCGTTCGGGAGGGAACTATATAAATTCACCTACCAGATCATAGACATGAGAGCCTGTTATTTTAACAGGCACTATCTCTCCATAATCGGCGGTGCCTTTGTTTAAATATACTACTCCGTCAACCTCAGGGGCTTGATATCTGGTCCTTCCAACAAGAAGAAGCTCGGTTTCAGGGCTCACTCCTTCTACGAGAACCTGTTCAACGCGACCAACCATATCTGATTTCTTTGTCCTTGATATCCTGGCTTGAAGCTTCATGATCTCATCTTTTCGAGCCATTGCCGTATCTGGGGACACCTTTCCCGGCAATTTATTTGCCACACACTCTTTTTCGTCTGAGTATATAAAGCAACCAAGGTGATCGAACTTCCATTTTTCCACAAAATTCCTTAATGATTGAAAATCATCTTCGGTCTCTCCTGGAAAGCCAACCATAACTGTTGTCCTGAGAGAGGCATAAGGAAGCAAATTATTTATCTTATACATTAAGTCTTCAATGTACTTTTTATCATATCTTCTCCCCATAGATCGGAGAATATCTGTGCTTGCATGTTGAACAGGAACATCCAGATAGGAACAAATGGCAGTGTTTAAAGCAATCGTTTCAAGGAGTTTAGTGTTTACTTTGCCGGGGTTTAGATAAAGCAATCGCAACCACGGCAAATCAGTGTCTTCGACAAGGGTTTCCAGTAGATCGACAAGGGTCTTTCCGTCATTCCCGTATGCTGTTAGATCCTGGGCCACCAGTGTTATTTCCTTAACCCCTTTGCTGACCAGCCAGTCAATTTCCGACACTATTTCTGTAACCGGGCGGGAAATCTCTTTGCCTCTTAACATAGGAATCAGGCAGTAGGTACACCTGTTTGAGCAACCTTCTGAGATCTTGACATATGCCCTCCATGGAGGAGTGGTCAATATTCTAGCACCCGGCGATCCCGACTTTTGTATAACCTGTTCTTTAATAAGTGTTACGAGCGATTGGGGCGACCCTGTGCCGAGAAAGATATCTACCTCAGGCAGTTCCTTTTTTAAATCGTCGCCGTATCTTTGAACCATACAGCCCATAACCACAAGGACCTGGCGGTCAGTTTTTTCTTTTGCTACAGCCAGAATTGTATCTATGGATTCAGATACGGCATCTTCTATGAATCCGCAGGTGTTTACTATCAGTAAATCCGCATCCCGAAGATTATTTACTAGCTTTAGTCCCTCATCGATTGAGCCCAGAGAGGCCAAGGCCTCCTCGGTATCTATGGTGTTCTTGGGGCAGCCGAGGCTTATGGCAAAGACTTTCATGATGAGAAGAAGAAACTCGAAACAAAGAAGATGATCAGGCAGATTGCCACGGAATTTCAGTTCGCTCTTTCAATCGATTTTTTGCATCCACCCAGACCAAGACGCTTTTGCCTTTGGCTATTTGGTCTTCAGAATACAGACCATATGAGGCTATAATTATCAAATCCCCCGGAAGGCCTTTTCTGGCCGCGGCTCCATTAAGACATATATAGCCCGAGTCCCTTTTGTCTTCTATTACATAGGTATCGAACCTATTACCATTTGAAATATTATAGACCATTATCCGTTCAAAAGGGAGAAGGTCGGCAGCCCGCATTAAGGTGGAGTCTATAGTAAGACTTCCCTCGTAGTTGAGGTTTGCCTCTGAGACAGTGGCCCGATGAATTTTTGATTTTAGCATTGAGCGCAACATAATAACGTAAGTCCGTTCATTCTGGAATTATAATTAAGGTTTGAAGGTTGTTAAAGGGAATTGAGTTCCCAAACCAATCTATAATCAAATAGATGTTAATTAGATGTTAATCCATTTATTCAGGATTTGCGAGTTTATGAAAAGGAAAAATTGATTGCCTGCATTTTAAATTTATAAGTCTTTCGATTTGTCCTTTCGATTTGCATGATTTACTTGTGGCTTAAGCAGGGTGTTATCGATCAAACGAGTTTTTCCCACCCATACTGCCAGTGCGAGAAGGGATTCACCCACAATCTTCTGGCAAGGCCTCAGAGATTCAGGATGACCGAGAAACACATAATCAATCTTTGTGTTATTAAATGATTGGATATGTCTCTTTACGGCCCGAATAATCTCTGGAACCGATAGGTTGCCGCGGACAACCATTTTTTCGGCAATTTTAAGCGCCTGAAAAAGGGCCGGTGCCGATTCACGTTCTTTTACGTTAAGGTAAGTATTTCGTGAACTCAATGCCAGACCGTCTGGTTCTCTGACTATATGATGGGCTATTATTCTAACAGGCATGTTCAGGTCCTTTACCATGCGGCGAATGACCTGAAGCTGTTGAAAATCCTTCTGACCGAAAATTGCCATATTAGGCTGGACAATAATAAAGAGCTTTGCAACTATCGTAGCTACACCGCAGAAGTGTTCAGGTCTGGATGTGCCACAAAGGCCTTGACTTAACTCTTCGACCCGGATCCAAGTCTGGAATCCAGGTGGATAGATATCCTTGGCATCGGGACAAAACAGGCAGTTAACACCTGTAGCTTCAGCCATCTTCGCATCCCGCTCAAAGTCTCTTGGATATCGGTTTAAGTCTTCATTTGGGCCGAACTGGGCAGGGTTTACAAACAGGCTTACTACTACACGGTCTGCCCTACTTCCAGCCGCTCTCATCAAGGAAAGGTGACCTTTATGGAAAAATCCCATAGTGGGCACTATAGCTACAGATAACCCCTTCTTTTTCCACATTAGAACCTGTTTTCTCATGTGGGATATAGACTTAATAATTTTCATTTATTGAACATGCACCACCTTCTATTTCGAAAGGATTTTCAAGAGTTTCATCCAGTGAAGGCCGTTCTTTAAAACAGGTGTTCTGAATGTAATTTATTATATTTCGTTCGCCTTTAATAAAGCTAAATCCATCGTGGTCCCTGGCTATCAGCACCGGAATGGTATCAATGCCTAGTATTTTAAGGGCATGGGTGTTTATTTGCGGTAAATATTGTTTGTTCGGTGTTAATCCGGGAAGCAGTTCAGAACCTATTTTTTTAATTGGGTTGAAATGAAATTCGCACTGTGTGCATCCTTCCAGTGACTCTATAACCTTATAGCAATGGGGGCAGTCTTTTGAAAAAATTAGATAGAGCTGTTTAACCGGGTTAGAGCATCTCCTTATGGCATATGTACCATTATCCAGGGTGAGACCGCGCAACTGGTCTCTCGTACCTTCAAATCTTAATAGAGAGAATATAAACAATTGCACCACAATTATTACTAATCCCAAAGTTAACTGTCGCAAGCCCATCAACATGTTCAGGATGAGGATCAGAATAAAGACGAGCAGGCAATAAGAACAGAATACGTTGGCAACAAAAATCTGGTAACCCAGCAATATCCCCTCGGCTACAAGACCGGAAACAAGCAACATGGGGAGCAGGGATTCTGGCCCTGACCGCCGTCTTGTCATTAAGGCAATACAAAATATGGTAAAGAAATAAGCAGCACCCAACAAATTGAAGTAAAAAGGCGGAATAAGTGTCAGGGTCTCTACAATTTTACATCC
>DQXT01000071.1 GCA_011042225.1 Deltaproteobacteria bacterium
GTATCCGTCCAGGAAGTCGCCTTCGCCACCGGTGTTCCTCCTGATATCTACGGATTTCACCCCTACACCAGGAATTCCACTTCCCTCTCCGGTACTCAAGTCTGCCAGTTTCAGTTGCACTTCCACGGTTGAGCCGTGGGCTTTCACCTCTGACTTAACAGACCGCCTACACCCGCTTTACGCCCAGTAATTCCGAACAACGCTCGCACCCTCCGTATTACCGCGGCTGCTGGCACGGAGTTAGCCGGTGCTTCCTCCAGAGGTACCGTCAATCTTAACGGGTATTATTCCGGTAAGAATTTCTTCCCTCTAGACAGGGCTTTACGACCCGAGGGCCTTCTTCACCCACGCGGCGTCGCTGCGTCAGGGTTTCCCCCATTGCGCAATATTCCTCACTGCTGCCTCCCGTAGGAGTCTGGACCGTGTTCCAGTTCCAGTGTGGCTGATCATCCTCTCAGACCAGCTACCCATCGTGGCCTTGGTAGGCCGTTACCCTACCAACAAGCTAATGGGACGCAGGCTCATCCTCAGGCAGTAGCATCCATGGAGAGGCCACCTTTGATCTTCCGAATCCCTCCGAACGATTTTATCCGGTATTAGCACGCCTTTCGGCGAGTTATTCCAAACCCAAGGGCAGATTACCTACGCGTTACTCACCCGTGCGCCACTTTACTCCCAAAACCGAAGTTCTGGTTTCTCGTACGACTTGCATGTGTTAAGCACGCCGCCAGCGTTTGTTCTGAGCCAGGATCAAACCCTCCAGTTTTAAACTGAATGGTCTTGGTCTCCAATGCAACGACCAAGATTAATGACTAAAAGCTCGCTTATCAAACACTATTCAGTTGTCAAAGATCAAGTTGGGATATGTAGAATGGACCTAAAAATTAACTATCTTCTTCTACAATGTCAAGCAATTTTTCTCAGGACCAATTAATACTCAGCACCCAATAATTTTAAGTGACAAGTGTTGCACACTAGCAGCCTTTTTTTATGTGTCAAGTATTTTTTTGAAGTATCTGCCACGAACCTGTTTACTCCCCCTCATGGTCTATTTTATACGTGCATCCCTTTACAGGACATTTGAGTATTTTCGCATTGCTCTTTGTAATCTTTTCTACCAAAATTTTTGATCCGCAAAGAGGACACTCTTTGGCCACAGGCCTGTCCCAGGTAGCATATTTACATTCGGGGTAGCGGCTACACCCAAAAAATGTTTTACCTGCACGGGAACGCCTCTGGAATAATTCTCCATCACAACCCGGCTCGGGGCAGGATATACCTGTAGATATGGGCTGGGTATTCCGGCATTCAGGGTAACCCGAACAGGCAAGAAACTCACCGAAACGACCCCTTTTGATAACCATCGGGCGACCGCACCGCTCACATATTTTTCCGGTCTGGATTTCCCTGTCTCGCGCATGAATATTGCCCTTCTCATCCCTTTCAAAATCCTTTGTATTCTTACATTCAGGGTACCCTGAACAGGCAAGAAACTCACCGCTTCTACCGTACTTGATAACCATAGGTGCGCCGCATTTATCGCACTTGATATCGGTAGAAACGCCATTGATCTTGATGGACTCCATTTCTTCATGTGCAAGATTAAGACTTTTGCTGAATGGTTCGTTAAATTTTTTTAGTACTTGTATCCTGGAAATAGAACCTTCCTCCACTCCATCCAGATCTTTTTCCATGGCGGCAGTAAATCTTGAATCAAGGATTTCCGGGAAATGTGCAACAAGCAAATCCGTTACTATAAAACCAAGTGCGGAAGGATAAAAAAATCGTTTTTCAAGATTCACGTATTCCTTGCCCTGGATAGTAGAAATTATATTGGCGTATGTGCTGGGTCTTCCTATTCCCTTTTCCTCTAAAGTTTTTATAAGGCTTGCCTCGGAATATCGGGGTGGAGCTTGGGTAAAATGTTGTTTAGGTTCAATACCCAGAAGTTTCAGGGGATCATGTTTTGCTAAAGCAGGAAGATCCCGCTTGTCTCTATCCGTATTGTTCAACCTTTTCTCCTGAGGCTCTTCTTTTGTCTCTGAATACAAAACGGTAAAACCGGGGAAACGCACAACTGTTCCGACAACTCTGAGCAGATACAAGCCGGCCTCTATATCTACACGGGTCTGGTCTAATATTGCCGGACTCATCTGGGAAGCAATGAAACGTTTCCAGATAAGCTTGTATAAAGCCGAAGCGACCTTATCCAAATATGGTGCAACACTCTCAGGGGTCCTGGCAACTGAGGTGGGCCTGATTGCCTCATGGGCATCCTGAGTAATTTTGCCCTGTTTATAGACCGGTGCCCTTTGTGGCACGAAATCTTTGCCGAACTTCTCATCAATAAGGTCTCTGGCGTCATTTACCGCCTCCTTGGCCACCCTGGTGGAGTCGGTCCTCATATAAGTTATGAGCCCAACCGGACCTTCATCTCCCAAATCGATACCCTCGTAAAGTTTCTGGGCCAACATCATGGTCTTTTTAGCAGAAAATCGCAGATTACGGGCTGCCTCTTGCTGCATCGTGCTGGTAATAAATGGGGGTGAAGGATATTTCTTTCTCTCTTTAGTATCGACCTCTTTAACTCTGAACTCAGCCGATTCGAGATCTTTCGCTACCTCATGGGCCCTTTCCCCATCAGGGATTGAGAGCTTTTTACCCTTAAGAGCAATTACCTTTGCCAAAAAGGGCGGCGGGTTGGGACCTTCCATTTGGGCATAAACAGTCCAATACTCTTCCGGCACAAAGGCCTGAATTTCCCTCTCTCTATCACATATTATGCGAACTGTAACCGACTGTACACGTCCTGCTGAAAGACCTCTTTTTACCTTATTCCAGAGCAGAGGAGATATTTTATATCCAACCAGCCTATCCAAGATGCGTCTTGCCTGTTGTGACTCGTACTTTTTCCTGTCCAGTTTTCCAGGAGATTCGATAGCCTTCCTGATAGCCTGCTCAGTCAGTTCATGAAACATCACACGATGTAATTGCTTGGCCTTTCCCTTCTTGGGCTGGAGTTCCTCTGCTATATGCCATGCTATGGCCTCGCCCTCCCGGTCCGGGTCAGGGGCCAGATATATTCTATCCACCTTGGATGCTGCAGACTTAAGCTCTTTAATGATTTTGCCCTTGCCACGGATTATCTCATACTCAGGCGTAAAATTGTCTTCAATATTAACCCCCAGACGTTTCTTGGGAAGATCCTTTATATGACCTACAGACGCCTTGATATCAAAGTCCTTACCCAAATAGCGCTTTAATGTCCGCACCTTGGTTGGAGATTCTACAATTACCAAGCCCTTTTTCATAAAATTATTCTCGCTTATCGATTATTATTTCCATGCCCATCAACAGCCTCTTTTGGAATTCCAGGGAATAATTCATTGCAAATCGCTTTTATTGCAATTCACCTGCGGTTGAAACCCTGCAAAAGGCTGTATGCCGGCATAAAATATAAATGTTTAACTCATTTAAGTTGGTATATTTGGCCCGGGAAGGCATGAACCAGGTCTTTTAGCTCCATTTGGAGTAAAAGTCCACTGACCTGACCAACAGACTGCCCGCACAAATTAGCAATATTGTCTATATGTTGCGGATAAGGTTCAAGCTTGTCAAAGACGTCCTGTTCTTCAGGAGAAAGCTTAGGTCGCTCTTTTGAAAGGCCGGTTACGATGTCTTTGTTGTGCCCTTGTTTCTCTGCACCAAGCCCTTCCAATATGTCGGTAATATTCTCTATCAAGTGAGCGCCTTGCTTTATGAGCCAGTGCGTACCAGTGCTCCTGTAAGAATAAATACTCCCCGGAACTGCCATTACCTCCCTACCCTGCTCAAGGGCACAAGAAGCGGTAATCAGGGAACCGCTTTTCATACTTGCCTCTATTATCACCACTCCCATGGAAAGTCCGCTGATGATCCTGTTACGGATCGGAAAATTTTTTGCCTCCGGAGAAGAGCCGGGTGGTAATTCAGAAATAACTGCCCCATGGTCTGCTATGCGGCAGGCAAGAGCCTTATTCTGTCTGGGATAAGCCACGTCTATACCACACCCCTTTACAGCTATTGTACCGCCTCCCGACAACAGGGCCGCATCGTGAGCAGCCGCGTCTATGCCAAGAGCCAATCCGGATACCACTGCATAGCCATGCCCTATAAGTTCAGATGAGAGCATTCGAGCTACATCCAGTCCATATGAACTCGGGTATCTTGAACCTACAACGGCAACCGCTTTATTTTTTAGAAAAGAGGGATCACCTATGCCATGAATTAGTGCCGGCGGATTTTGCATCTCATTCAAGAGCGGTGGATAGTCCTCACTTAAAAATGTCATGGTCCATGCCCCAACCCTTTCAAGGATGCCCATGCTCCTTTCAATTACTTTTTCATCAGGACCTTTTGCCAATTCATTTAAAACCTGGGTAGGCAATCGCGCTATCCCTGAAAAATCAGCAGGCCGGGCCTTCCATACCGCTCCGGCCGAGCCGAAGTATTCTATAAGACGTCTCAGTGTCACATTGCCCACACCGGCTACCGAGTGCAGCCCGATCCAGGCTTTCAGTTCTTCATTTTCCATGGTTATTCTAGCTGTCATATATCAGAACAGGTTTCATCTCGAGATCCATATAAATTT
The DNA here is from genome assembly GCA_011042225.1 of Deltaproteobacteria bacterium. Lineage (GTDB taxonomy): Bacteria > Desulfobacterota > Dissulfuribacteria > Dissulfuribacterales > UBA3076 > UBA3076. The sequence continues at coordinate 4,631 of DQXT01000071.1, forward strand.
TTCGTTCTTTTTGCTATTAATCATAAGTAAATAAATTCCATCGAACAACCATAAGGATAAGATCATTATTGAATTCTAAGGGATGTATGGTATAGAAAAAACCTTATTTCATTTCTTGCCCTTGGGCAGAAAGTGATTACCTATGGTTTATGAAATTAAAACATTTATGGATTTTCTCAAGGTTGAGAGAAACGCTTCTCCTAACACAATGGTAGCCTATCGAAGAGATCTTGAGGAACTTGATAAATTCATAGGTCCTGGGAGAAATCCGGTCTCTATCACGGCGAAAGAAATAAGGTCATGGCTTGCTTCAATGCTGAAAAATGGAGCAAGCAGAAGCTCCGTGGCCCGCAAGCTCGCTTCGATTCGGAGCTTTTTCCGGTTCCTGCTCAGGCAGGGAATAGTTAAGAGAAGTCCTGCTGATGGCATCAGGGCACCTCAAACGAAAAAGCCCCTTCCCGCTTATCTCTCTGTAGACGAGACCTTTTCTATACTGGAAACCGGTGGGAATAAGGGGTTTCAGGATTTACGAAATCGGGCCGTTCTCGAGCTGCTGTACAGCTCTGGGATAAGGGTTGGCGAACTTTCAGGCCTGGATGTTTCAAGTGTTTCTCTTTCACCTGAAATGGTGCGTGTAAGGGGCAAGGGCAACAAAGAGCGGGTAATTCCCTTTGGGAGCAAAGCGGCTAAGGCATTGAAGGCCTATTTACCTTTTAGGGATGCATTGCTGGAAAGGCTGCATTGCAAAGATGAAAAGGCGTTTTTTGTAAATCGAATGGGCTCCAGATTAAGCCCTAGAACTGTAGAACGATTAGTCGCCAAAAGAAGGTTAGAGGCAGGGCTGAATTCTCCTGTAACTCCGCATACTTTTCGTCATTCGATGGCAACCCACTTACTTGAATCCGGTGCAGACCTGAGGACGATTCAGGAAATGCTTGGTCATGTGAGTCTTGCTACTACCCAGATCTATACGCATCTGGATCTAAGTCATTTGGCCGAAGTATATGACAAGGCCCACCCCAGGGCAAAAGGGACAAAATCAAAAAACAAAAAAAGTGAATGATTATTCTGTAAAAGGCATGAGATCCAAGGCACGAAAATCTCCGGGAATACTGTGTTGCAGTGACGAGTCACAGTAACCTGTCTGTATTGCAATACAGGAACGCTGAAAAATAGAACAACGGCCGCAGCCTGGTTTTTTCAGAGTAATCAAGGAAATGGAGTAAAAGGTGTACAATAATCAATTGATGAACAAAACAAAGGACAATATTTATAGTACTACCGTTCTGGCTATTCGTTATAAAGGCGAGGTAGTTCTTGCGGGCGATGGGCAGGTTACCCTGGGAAACACTGTTATAAAGCACAATGCACGGAAGATAAGAAGACTTCATGAGGGAAAGGTCCTTACCGGCTTTGCAGGTGCAACTGCTGATGCCTTTACACTGTTTGAGAAACTTGAGCAGAAGCTTGATCAATATAAGGGTAATTTGGTTCGCGCAGCAGTTGAGCTTGCCAAGGATTGGCGCACAGACAAAATTTTAAGGCGACTTGAAGCCCTGTTGATTGCAGTCGACGAAAAGAATTCTCTCCTCATCTCAGGCTCTGGTGACGTAATTGAACCTGATGATGACATTTTGGCTATAGGTTCAGGAGGTCCTTACGCCCTTTCTGCAGCAAAGGCCCTTGTGGCCCACAGCAATCTTTCAGCCAAAGAGATAGCCCAGGCATCTCTGAATATTGCATCCTGCATTTGTATTTACACTAACGAAAACATAATAGTTGAAAGTCTGGAATCTCTGGAGGAATAATAGATACAGTGGAACTTGCAGTAATCAAACCTTTAACGCCAAGAGAAATAGAAACTGAGCTGGACAAATATATTATCGGACAGTCCCAGGCCAAGCGTTCAGTGGCCATAGCGCTCCGAAATCGCTGGAGAAGACAGCAGGTCCCCGAGCCTCTCAGGGATGAAATCGCCCCTAAAAACATTATTATGATCGGGCCTACAGGAGTGGGCAAAACTGAGATCGCGAGACGGCTGGCCAGACTGGCAAAATCTCCTTTTCTCAAGATCGAGGCCAGCAAATTCACAGAAGTTGGATATGTGGGCCGTGACGTCGAGTCCATGATCAGAGACCTCACACACCTTGCGGTAGATATGGTAAAATCCGAAGAGAAGGAAAAGGTGGAAACAAGGGCTAAAGACCTTGCTGAAGATAAGCTCCTGGACATCTTGTTGCCAAGCCTGAAAAGCGAACATGATGCAGGAGAAACATCTACCAGGGAACGCTTCCGCCAGATGCTGAAAACCGGAAAACTGGATGAACGTTTCGTGGAGCTCGAGGTTGCCCAGAGGCCCTCTTCACCGATGATTGAAATTTTTGCTGCCGCGGGCATGGAAGAGATGCAGAGCAGTATCCAGGACATGTTATCCAACATCGTGCCAAACAAGCGGAAGCGTCGTCATGTGAAGGTCTCCGAAGCCAAAAAGATCCTTGAACAAGAGGCAGCGGGAAAATTAATAGATATGGACAAGGTTGTTAAAAAGGCCATTGCCCGTGTTGAACAGTCAGGTATCATATTTTTAGACGAGATCGATAAAGTAGCTGCCAAGGGAAGCGGGGCCGGGGGGCCTGATGTGTCAAGGGAGGGAGTCCAACGGGACCTCCTGCCTATAGTTGAAGGCACTTCGGTCCATACCAAGTATGGTATAGTGGTGACGGATCACATACTATTCATTGCAAGCGGTGCTTTCCACGTCTCAAAACCTTCTGATTTACTGCCTGAGCTACAGGGCAGGTTCCCAATAAGGGTTGAGCTAAATCCATTGACTCAAAAAGACTTTGTCAGGATACTTACAGAACCGGAAAATGCCCTTGTCACCCAATATAAGGCCCTGCTGGACACAGAAAATATAGACTTGATATTTGATAAGGAAGCAATTGAAGAGATAGCCAAAATCTCTTTTGAAGTAAACGAACACATGGAAAATATAGGTGCCCGAAGACTCCATACAGTAATGGAAAAACTGGTTGAGGAAATCTCCTTTGAGGCCCCTGATGTTGCACCTCAGCAGATTATGATTACGGCGGAATATGTACAGGAAAGATTGAAGCATATAGCCAAGGATGATGATTTGAGCAGATTTATCCTGTGATCTTTTAAGTTGAGTAATTAGCCTTTAGCGGTTAGCTATTAGCTTAATGATTACAGGATGTTTTCCAAAGCTAAACGCTAATGGCTAACAGCTAATCGCTCAATCCAGGTTTAATAAAAATTTGATTGGATAATTTATGGACAATCTATCAAGGGCGCAGACTCTTATTGAGGCACTTCCCTATATTAGAAAGTTTGCCCAAAAGACCATTGTCATAAAGTACGGCGGCCATGCTATGGCTGAAAAATCCCTCAAGGACCAGTTTGTGCTGGACATCATACTGATGAAGTGTGTGGGTATAAATACGGTCATTGTTCATGGAGGCGGACCCCAGATAAATCAAATAATGGAGAGAATGGGAATCAAGCCTTCATTCATCGAAGGCCAGCGGATTACTGATGATGAGACTATGAGCGTCGTGGAGATGGTGCTGGTCGGTACGGTGAATAAGGAAATAGTAGGGCTTATTAATAGCTATCAAGGGCGGGCAGTAGGTCTGTCAGGAAGAGATGGAGATCTCATACAGGCGGATCCCATGAAAATTTATAAATATACCGGAGATGAACGTCCTCCTGAAATTATTGATATCGGAAGAGTTGGAAAGGTTTCAAGTATAAATACTGGGATACTCAAGACACTTGAGGGCTCAGGGTTTATACCTGTTATAGCACCGGTGGGTGTCGGGCCCGGGGGACAGGCATACAACATAAACGCCGACCTTGTTGCCGGGGCCTTGGCGGGTGAACTTAAAGCTGAAAAGCTTATACTTCTGACAGATGTCCCAGGGGTAATGAATCCAAAGGATGAGCTGATTCCATCAATAACAGCGGATGAGGCGAGAAAGGCATTGAAGGATGGTACCGCAACCGGCGGCATGATCCCAAAATTAAAGTCGTGCCTTAAGGCCCTGGGCAGTGGAGTTGCTAAAGCCCACATAATCGATGGGAGAAAAGAACACGCCATCTTATTGGAACTGTTTACAGATACCGGGATTGGGACGGAGATAATCCAATGACAGCAGAGCCGCTAAAAAGTCATATTACTGAAGATTGGACTACCGTTCCAAAAAGACAGATGCAAACCGCTCAATTCCTCAAATCCTCTGTTGCAAATACATACAGCCGTTTCCCCGTAACTCTTGTTCGGGGAAAAGGCTGCAAAGTCTGGGATGATAATGGTAAAGAATATCTTGACTTTGCCGCCGGGATCGCTGTCTGTAGCCTTGGACATTGCCATCCGGCAGTCACCGAGGCAATAACGCAACAGGCCAGGACTCTGGTCCATGTTTCAAATCTGTACTGGAGCATACCTCAGCTGGAAGTTGCACATATGCTGGCAGAAAACTCGTTTGCAGACAGGGCATTTTTCTGTAATTCAGGGGCTGAATCCATAGAGGGGGCTCTTAAGCTCGCCCGTCGTTACGGCCACCAAAATCGAGGTCCTGACTGTTATGAGGTTATTTGCCTGGAGGGCTCATTCCATGGCCGTACCCTGGCAACAATAGCTGCCACAGGACAACCTGTATTTCAGCAGGGCTTTGAGCCCATGCCATCAGGCTTTATTCACGTCCCGCTCAATAGTATAAATGCCCTCAGGCTGGCCGCCGGTCCCAGGACAGCCGCAATTCTGCTGGAACCAATCCAGGGAGAAGGGGGAGTGCGACCTGTCAGTAACGAGTTCTTGCTCGCAGCCAGGGAAATCTGTGATCGACTGGGTGCCCTGTTAATATTTGATGAAGTGCAGGCAGGGATGGGAAGGACCGGGACCCTCTTTGCCTATGAACAGACTCCGGTGGTACCTGACGTAATGTGTTTGGCAAAGGCATTGGGAAACGGCTTCCCCATAGGCGTTATGCTGGCCGAAGAGGAAATGATGTCTCACCTTCCCCCAGGGAGCCACGCCTCAACCTTCGGTGGAAACCCGGTGGCCTGCGCCGCGGCAAAGGTGGTTATTGAAATCCTTACGTCACCCGGTTTTCTGGACACGGTAAAGGAGAAAGGCGCATACCTGAAAGCAGGTCTCGAATCCCTGTCCGGCAGACATTCAGAAGCAATCCTTGAAGTGCGGGGCAGAGGACTTATTCAGGCCGTTGAATTCAGGAATCCCGTGCCTGAATTGGCTGGTAGACTCGTGAAAAAGGGTTTTCTGGTACTGGTGAGTCAGGAAAAGATACTCCGTTTGGTACCGCCCTTGATCGTCACGAAAACTGAAATTGACGACATGCTGAATGCGATTGAGAGCAGCATATGAACAACTCACCAAATCCAAGACATTATCTGACCGTATCCGATCTGTCCACTAATGAGATCCTCTTTCTTATAAGCCGGGCCTTAAAGCTTAAAAAGCTTTACAAATCCGGCCAACCCTACAGACCTGCCATGAATAAGGTAATAGGATTGCTTTTTGAAAAGCCGTCCACCAGGACCCGTGTTTCCTTTGAAGCCGCCATGTTACAACTTGGCGGCAACGTTACTTTTTTGTCTTCTAATGACCTTCAGCTAAAAAGGGGGGAGCCCCTTAAGGATACGGCCAAAGTACTCTCCCGCTATTTGGACTGTCTCGTAGTCCGCACCTTTGGCCAAGGCATAGTTGATGAACTTGCCAGATGGTCTGATATCCCTGTTATCAATGGACTTACCGACCAGCACCATCCATGTCAGGTCCTGTCTGACATCATGACTGTTATGGAGCATAAAGACAGGGAAATGAGAGCCTTGAAAGTCGCCTGGGTGGGGGATGGAAACAATATGGCCCATTCATGGATCCAGGCTGCGTGTAGGCTTGGATTTGCCTTGACTTTGGCCTGTCCCGAAGGATATGAGCCTGATAGAGAGACTTTGAACAGAGCCCAATCTGAATCCGCGGCACCTATCATACTCACTACTGATCCCCAAGAGGCGGTAGAAACTTCTGACGTCATAAACACAGACGTGTGGGCCAGTATGGGTCATGAAAAAGAGGCCGCAAAACGCAGGGAGATATTTGCCCCTTATCAAGTCAACGATGCACTCCTTGCCAGGGCCAAAACCGATGCCATTGTCCTTCACTGCCTCCCGGCCCACAGAGGAGAGGAAATAAGCGAAGATGTGCTGGAAGGACCGCATTCTGTGGTATGGGATCAGGCGGAAAACAAAATGCACCTTCAAAAGGCCGTGCTTGAATGGGCCATGCAATTGGAGGGCGTTGTCTCATCTCCATGTGCTCTGGATACCTGAGGTGGCATGGTTGCATCAGACACTCCGAAAGGCCCATCATGTTAATCAGCTTTAAAAAGGCTATCCGCAGACACAAAAATCAGGCAACGGCTTAATCCATCACTCCGCACAGCAGTCAAAATATTCTTTAAATATACTTTTCACCGCAGTATCTGATGACTTAGTGCTGAACAATTTAGGTGTTAAAGAATATATAACAAGCAGCCGTTAAGTTGACTGACAGTGGCAAAAATCTTCGGAAATGAAACTATGAAAATAATCGAAGCCCCGATATAAATAATCAACAGATAATTATATATCATCTGCGGTCATTTCGTTAACGGGCGAGCACTTTATCTTTTCCGAACATGGGATACAAAAAAATGGTTCTGTCTATAGATTTGGCTGCTGAAATAGATGGGGGTCCAAATAAATGCAAATAAGAAAATCCTTATTTAGACAGATAGAAACACAAAGGCACCTGCCAACTCTCCCCGCTATTCTTCTAAAACTGATTGATGCATGTGGACAGGATGAAGAAAACCTCAAAGAGATCTCTAAGATTATTGAACATGATCCATCCCTAAGCAGTAAAATTTTGAACCTGGTCAATTCAGCCCATTTTGGATTGCCTAATAGAATTGACAGCATACATCGGGCCGTGGTACTTGTTGGTACTGATACCATAAAAAATATTGCCATATGCACGTCAGTATATGAGGTCTTCAATCAAACAAAGGGAAACTCTGTCTTTAACCTGAAGTTTTTCTGGTGGCACTCTTTGAAATGTGCCATGGTAGCAAAGTTTATAGCGCAGAAAACCAATTATACATGTCCTGATGAAGCATTTTTGTCCGGGCTGTTACATGATATTGGAAAGCTGGTTTTCTGGGTCAACTTTCCAGAAAAGTACAGAGAACTCTTGGAGACCTGCAAGGATCGGCATGATCTCCTTCTTGCAGAAAAGGAGCAGCTTGGCGCTACCCATTGCGAAGTCGGTGCCTGGCTGATTCGTCGCTGGAATCTTCAATCCTTTATGGCAGATTCATTAACGTACCATCACGAACCGAAAAACAGGATATTAAACGCCCTTCCGCTGGTACAGATTGTATATGTAGCAAACCTCCTGTCCGATGTTAAGCAGCAGAATAAAAACTATGACATCGCAGAAGAGTTCTATGGATTTAGCAAGTCCCAGGTTGAAGAGTTGTTGTCTTCGACCGAAGAAGAATTGAAAAATGTGGCCCACCTATTGGGCATAGAAATTGAGTCACCCAATGACAGTGAAACTATTCTTTCCGAAGAAAAACGGGTGAAACAAGAAGATTTGGCGCATGAGGTCCGGGAATTTTCCCTTTTAACAGGAACACTTCAAAATCTACTTCAGGCCGGTGACAAAGATACGATTCTGAGAACGGCTCAACAGGGCGTCAAGGTCCTGTTTGATATAAAATCCATCTTTTTCTTTCTTTACAACCCGGAGAAAAAAGGGCTTATCTGCAATGCCATTGAAAAAGAAAACAGCTCTTTCATGAATGACGACATCGTCATTCCCATGCAAGCCGACAAAAGTTTACTAATTGACTCCCTCATTAAGGGAAAACCTCTCGACTCATTTACTCAGTTTGCAGATTTCAAGCCAATTATTATAGATGAACAGATCATTCGATTCGTCAACAAAGAGGGAATTTTGTGCATTCCTATGCTCGCACATGGTGAATATGTAGGGGTAATTGTCCTGGGGCTGGATCAGGTTGAACTTTCTCACCTTTCAAAGCATTCCATGCTCTTAAACATGTTTAGCAATAACGTCGCGCTGGCCTTACATGTAGATCAGGTGAGACGGAATCAGCTTAGCAAAATTCAATCTGAACGTTTAGCTGCATCATTATATATGGCCCGAAAAGTAGTCCATGAAGTAAATAACCCCTTAAGTATTATGAAAAATTATCTCAAAATTCTCGGGATGAAGTTGTCCGCGCAGGACCCAGCCCAAGAAGAAATTGAGAACCTAAATGAAGAAATTGATCGTATCACCATGATACTTCGGTCGTTGACAACATTTTCCGAAAAAAGAGTCCGCAACTTTGTATCAGTGGATATTAACGTATTATTGTCAGACATTATCAGGATTATGTCAGAATATTTGTCGAAATATTCCAATATTAAGGTACATATGGATCTCGAAGATGGACTACCAAAGACCATAACAGAAAGGGATAGTCTAAAACAGGTCTTTGTAAATCTCGTTAAGAATGCCGTTGAAGTAATGCCTACGGGAGGAAATCTGTATATCAAGACCCAGCATGTTCCCAGTTATTTTCAAGACGAGTCGGCGTCTGAACACAAAAAACACTTCGGATATGTGCAGATCATGATCACCGACGAAGGACCCGGTATACCCGACAAGATCAAGCCTAGGCTTTTCGAGCCCTTCGTAACCTCAAAGGGTCATGGCCACTTCGGATTAGGGCTGTCCATTGTTTATGAAATAATAAAATCATTGAATGGGACCTTGTCTTATGAAAGCGAGGAGGGGAAAGGCTCCAGTTTTAAAATAGGATTACCTATAGTAACGGAACAAAAAGATTAATTTTACTTCAAAAATGGATTCTGCTAAAAAACTTCGGATGCAAAACGCGATTTTTTGGCAATAATTATACTTAAGTTATATGTCCCAATAACGAAAAAATTGAGACAATCCAGTGAACAGGGCCTTTCAGTTGAATCAGATTTTACAGAGGAGATAAAGTATGTTGGCTGCATCTAAAATATTGATCGTCGACGACGAACCTCGTATGTGTGAAAGCTTGAAAATATTGTTAAATAATAATGGCTATGAAGTACATACGAGCAATGATGGGCATGAAGCCATAAAGTGTCTGGCCGAAAATGACTTTGATCTCGTCTTGCTGGACATAGTCTTACCGGATATGGATGGTTTTCAGGTCATGGACTTTATAAATCAACAACATCCGGACACCATGGTAATCATTATAACAGGTCATATCTCCATGGAATCGACGTTAAAAGCTCTAAGAAAAGGTGCCTATGATTACATCAAAAAGCCCTTCGAATCTGAAGAGTTGCTGACAAAAGGTAAAAATGCCATAAACCAAAAGATTTTAACATGTGAGAACCGCTATATTAATAAAAAGCTTCAAGAGTCAGAGAAGCGTTACAGGTATCTGATTCAAAATTCCCCTGACATTATTTATACACTGGACAAAAAAGGCAACTTTACATTTATTAGTGATGTCGTTGAGCACTTAACAGGGATCAAGGCTGAACAGCTTATCGGAAAACATTATACCAGCATTATTTATGAAAAGGACCTGGAAAAGGCCCATTTCTTCTTTAATGAGAGAAGGACTGCCGAACGTGTTTCCCGTGGCGAACTGAGGATAAAGGTCGGTAAAGACAACAATCGTTTTGATCTTTGCGAAGTCAAATATTTAACAATGGAATTGAAATCCACTGGTGTATATGACAGGCCAACCAGCGAAAAGGCCCAATACCTCGGGGCCTATGGCGTCTTGAGAGATATAACTGACAGAAAACGACTTGAAGCGCAGTTACAACACGCCCAGCGGATGGAATCTCTGGGCACCCTGTCAGGAGGTATTGCCCATGACTTTAATAATCTGCTTATGGCTATCCAGGGAAATATTTCTTTAATGCTTTTGAGTATGGATTCCAGTAATCACAACTATCAGAAGCTAAAAGATATAGAAATATATGTACAAAGAGGGGCCAATCTTACAAAACAACTTTTAGGTTTCGCCAGGGGTGGTAAATATGAGGTCAAACCCACTGATTTGAACAAAGTTATAGAGAAACAAAACAGCATGTTTGGCCTTACTCAAAAACAGATTAATATTCATAACAAATATGAGGAAAATCTTTGGACTGTAGAAGTCGATCAAAAACAGATGGAGCTGGTCCTGCTGAACCTTTATATCAATGCCTCACAGGCAATGCCCTCGGGTGGAGATCTTTATATTAGCACAGAAAACCTGATAATTGATGAGGATTCTATAAATCACTATAACGCGCGGCAGGGCAAATATGTGAAAATCTCTGTAACCGATACAGGTATTGGCATGGATAAAGCAACTCAACAACGGATTTTTGATCCATTCTTTACCACTAAGGACATAGGCAAGGGTACCGGCTTAGGGCTTGCCTCTGTTTATGGAATCATTAAAAATCATGAGGGTTTCATAACTGTTAAGAGCAAGAAAGATGAGGGAAGCACATTCTCTATTTATCTTCCGGCTTCTGAAAAAAAGGACGTAGACATACCAGGGTCAGCCAAAGACATCAAAAACTCTCGAACTGTCCTGCTGATAGATGATGAACAAATGATCGTAGAGGTTGGCAAAGAGATTCTAGGGATACTTGGTTATAATGTGCTCACTGCCAAAAGCGGGGAAAGAGGGATAGAAGTATATCAAAAAAATAAGGATCAGATACAGATCATCATCCTGGACATGGTTATGCCAAGCATGGGTGGGGCTGAGACTTATTATAGAATAAAAGAGATTAATCCCGATATAAGATTTCTCCTTTCAAGTGGTTATAGCGTAGACAAGGAGGCATCTAAGATATTGGATAGTAGTCGCAATGGTTTTATCCAAAAGCCTTTCACCATTGATCAACTATCTGAAAAAATAGAAAAAATTTTCGACCAAGTTCCAGCTTAAGCAAGTCTTCAGGATAAAATTTACATCTTTTTTGTAATATATTATTATGTCATAGGCCTAGAGACAGAACAAAACGTAAAAAAATAATCTATTCTCAGGATACAGTTTCATTTTAAATCTTGATTACTGTGAAAAAAATTCTTTCTTTACATCAAAAAATATCAATATAAATACTTATATAGTCGATATTTTACCTGATTAGCTATTATTCAAGGAACCTTAAATTATTTTGTCCATAATACCGATTAAGTAAATATGGATATATAGAGGATTTTCCTATGGATATCTTAGTTAAAGGTTCAAATCCCCCCAACATGGCCTCTCCAAAGGGGGAAGAAGGCATTTATACCAAAAAAAAGCTGAAGAAAGAACGA
>DQXT01000116.1 GCA_011042225.1 Deltaproteobacteria bacterium
ATAGATTCTTTTTAAGGACAAGGCGAAGCGAGGAAGAAAAATCAACCAGCAGGCGTAGCGCCCGAAGACGAAAATCTGGCAGGTAGAGGCTGCGGGATCAAAATTGTTTTTCCCATCCTCAGAAAATATGCATCGGTCATACCTGAGATAAAGTCCCTCACAATGGTCTCATAAGACTGATCCTGAGTGTAACTGGCATCCATTCCATTTAGATAATCCTTAAAAATCACCGACTCATTTCTGTGCTTTTTCAGATCATCCAGAAAGCGTTCAAACAGAATCCTGTAAAGATCCTTGATTTTGGATGACTCGGTTTTAATCCTGGGATCCATATAGATGAATTCCATATTAAAGGCCTTTAATTCTGCCAGGGCCTCTGCTACATCATGACTGAAGGCTATCTCATCTCTATTCAGACTGGATCTGATAAGATCTTCAACCAGGCGATAAACTATAGTCCCGTTTGTATCCCCCAATATCTCTCGACAATGAGAAGGGATCTGTTCCCTTCCCACCAGACAAAGCCTGATAGCGTCCTCGATGTCCCTTCCCACATAGCTTATCACATCGGCCATCCTGACTACGCAGCCTTCGAGGGTCATAGGCCTGAGATCTGTTTGGGGAGAACAGAACTTCGCTTCCATCTCCTTATCCAGAGTCCTAAAAGTCTTTCCCCTATGAGGACTGATTGACTGACAATGTATCTCCCCATCGTGGCATAGTATTCCATCAAACACCTGGAGACTGAGATTGCATCCCCTGCCCTTGCGTTCAACCTTGCGCAGGAAATGAACCCCCTGAACACTGTGAATAAACGGGCGGAGACCATATTCCACGCATAATTCGGTAAGATATCGTTCACCATCATGGCCAAAGGGAGGGTGGCCAATGTCGTGTCCATAGGCTATAGCTTCAATAAGATCTTCATTTAATCGGAGAAAGCGACCTATAGTTCTGGCAATCTTTGATACCAGCTGGACGTGCAGTACCCGGTGAGTAATATGATCATTTGGTATAAGAGAAAAGACCTGTGTTTTGTCTATATACCTTGCATATGCCAATGAATGAAGAATTCTGTCCGCATCAACTGAAAACCACTGCCTGTGGTCTGTGGCCAGCCTCTCTTCCTCCCTTTCCCGTACTGCATCAATACTAAGGGTGGCAAAAGGAGAAAGGCCTTTTTTTTCGTCTCTTTCCAGACGAACTTTTTCATCCCTAAGATCAATAGTCATAGGCTCAACCCCCTTTTGAATATTGAATAATTCCGTAAACAAACCAATATGGATAAACATTACGGAATGATAAAATTAGAAATTTGGTCTTCATACTATTATGCCTGATTTCTACTTTAACTATTTCGAATTTCAAGATGTAAACAAGTAACAAAATTCTGCAAATGAATTAACAAACCATATTGTTATTGCTAATCTATTGACACTATAATATCTCATTCTTACTATTTTATAGTGCAAAAGCAATGTCTCAATACATTTAACATATCGAATTTAAGGAAATTATAAATTATGCAACTTGAAAAATTTACAATGAAATCGCAAGAAACCCTGCAGGGGGCACAGAGCTTGGCCCAAAGCAAAGGCCATCAGCAAATAGAGCCCGAACATCTGCTAAAGACAATGTTGAACCAACCGCAGGGAATAGTATTTTCGGTTCTGAAAAAAATGGGAGTTGAAATACAGGCCATTCAAGCCGCCGTGGATGTGGCCTTAGACGGTCTTCCCCGTGTGAGCGGGGCAGGTATGCAGATCTACATGTCATCCACCCTGAATCAGGTACTTGAAAAGGCATTCTCTATTGCGGATAAAATGAAGGATGAGTATGTCAGTCAGGAACACTTGCTTCTGGCGATTCTAGAGGCATCCCACACAAAAGCCGGTCAGATCTTAGCAGATCATGGGGTCAATAAGGACACCTTACTGCAAGCCTTGGTATCCATAAGGGGCAACCAGAGAATAACCGATCCTAACCCTGAAGGGAAATATCAGGCACTGGAAAAATATGGGAGAGACCTTACTTCTCTGGCAAAATCCGGGAAACTGGACCCTGTGATAGGCCGCGATGATGAAATCCGTAGAGTTCTACAGGTACTGTCACGAAGGACCAAAAATAATCCCGTCCTCATAGGTGAACCTGGCGTTGGTAAGACTGCGATTGTAGAAGGACTGGCCCAAAGGATAGTTTCGGGTGATATTCCGGAGACGTTAAAGGACCGGCGTATTATTGCCTTAGACATGGGCGCCTTGATAGCAGGTGCCAAGTACAGGGGTGAATTTGAAGAACGCCTGAAGGCAGTCCTCAAGGAAGTGTCAAAACGAGAAGGTGAGGTCATCCTTTTTATAGACGAAATACACACACTAGTGGGCGCTGGAGCGGTCCAGGGATCCATGGATGCCTCCAATATGCTTAAACCGGCCCTGGCCAGGGGAGATCTTCACTGTATCGGAGCCACCACGATTGACGAGTATCGCAAATACATTGAAAAGGATACAGCACTGGAAAGACGTTTTCAGCCTGTTATGGTCAATGAGTCCAGTATCGAAGACACTATCGCTATACTTCGCGGATTAAAAGAAAAGTACGAGGTACACCATGGAGTTCGGATAAAGGATTCAGCCATTGTTGCTGCATCTACTCTGTCCCAGCGCTATATCACGGATCGCTTTTTACCGGACAAGGCAATTGATCTTATAGACGAGGCAGCGGCAAAACTCCGAATCGAAATAGATAGCCTTCCATCAGATATTGATGAATTAGAACGACGAAGCATGCAACTTGAAATTGAACAAGAAGCACTTAAAAAAGAAGGCGATCCTGCGTCCCAGGAAAGATTAGGAAAAATCAGACAGGATCTAGCCGACCTCAGAGAACAGAGCGATGCATTAAAGGCCCGCTGGCAACAGGAAAAGGGTATTATTAAAAAAATTCGTGATGTAAAGGAACGTATAGATCAACTAAAAATCGATGCGGAGAGGTCCCAGCGGGAAGGAGACCTCAACAAAGTCGCCGAGATCCTCTACGGAGAGATTCCAAAACTTGAGAAAGAGCTGAAAGAAGAGCAGGAGCGCATAGAAGAACTTCAGAAGGATGGCACCAGTATGCTTAAAGAGGAAGTGGACGCCAACGATATTGCAGACATCATATCCAAGTGGACCGGGATTCCTGTTAGCCAACTACTTGAAGGAGAGAGAGAAAAACTGGTTCATATGGAAGATCGCTTAAGCCAAAGGGTGGTTGGGCAGAAAAAGGCTATACAGGCGATATCAAATGCAGTCCGCAGGGCCAGGTCAGGCCTGCAAGACAGCGCTCGACCCATAGGCTCTTTTATCTTCCTCGGGCCAACAGGTGTTGGGAAAACAGAGTTGGCCAGGACCCTGGCTGAATTCATATTCGACACAGAACAGGCCATAATTCGCATGGACATGAGCGAATACATGGAGAGACATGCAGTAGCCAGATTAATTGGTGCACCTCCGGGATATGTGGGATATGAAGAAGGGGGCTATCTAACTGAGGCGGTACGGCGCAAGCCCTATTCTGTTATTCTTTTTGACGAGATAGAAAAGGCCCATCCCGATGTATTCAACATACTGCTTCAAATCTTGGATGATGGTAGGCTTACCGACGGTAAGGGACGCACAGTAGACTTCCGTAATACCATAATTATCATGACCTCAAACATAGGTACTGATCTGATTCAGGAAATCAAAGATCCAGAAGAAATAGAACATAAGATGATGGACTCACTCCGCGTACACTTTAAACCAGAGTTCTTAAACCGTATAGACGATATGATCGTCTTTCACTCGCTCAGCAAGGAGCACCTGGAGAGAATTGTGGACATCCAGCTCAGCTATCTTAAAAACCGTCTAAAGGAGCACAATTATGAAATAGCCCTGACCAAAAAGGCAAAGACATGGATAGCTGATGTGGGCCATGATCCAACCTATGGTGCCCGTCCTCTCAAGAGGGCTATCCAGCGCTATGTTGAAAATCCTTTGGCACTTAAAATCCTTGAGGGAACCTTCAAAGAGGGAGACAATATCCTTGTGGACATAGATGAGAACGGTAATATATCATTCCAGAAAAACTGATACTCTCCACATAATAAAAAGAATAACAATTTTTGAATTGTCGCAAAACGTTCTCTTTTGTTATACTAATTTGATCTATTTATTGATAACTTGATGGACCTTGTATTTTACCGCTTTTATATATGTTTATTGGGGACTATGCCACAATGCGTGGATGGATTACACTATAAAAAGCCAAAGACATTATGCCTCTCAAAATGCTCCGGATGCAAGGCTCAAAATCTTTAAAGAATGAGACATTCCAATAACGGAAAATTGGGTAGTGCAGCAAAACGGACTTTTTGAGCAGAGTCAGAGACAAAAAATAGTAAAAGGATAATAAATTATGACTAGGACCAAAAGTAGGCCATACACAGTAGATGATGTACGTTACATATACAATAACTATACAAATAGGACCGCGGTTGAAATTGCAGAACAGCTCGGTATCAGCAAAACTCAAGTCTCTAAAATCGTTACGGAACTTCGAAAACAGGGAGTCGATCTGCCAAAAAAGAAACGAGAGAACCCGGTTGAGATCTTTATCCGGGAGGAGCTGGACATCAAACTCAAACAATCATAAATGGATATACCTGCCGATTGCTTCGCTAAGTGCATAAAGACTTGGTATTCTGCTGAACAGGAAATGACCTTATGGTCACTTTCTCCCACCATGTCACGGGGAAATACGTCTGGATAATTATGATCAAAGGAATCACCCGGCCGCAAGCAGCAGGATATCCCCAAAAAACATTGAACGCCCCGAGAGTAAGGGAATATAAGCCGCAACAAATTAACCGTTTAAAATCTAAGAATTACTTCGTGGATTTAGTGTCCTTTCGCTGAAAAAGTGGTAATTTTACAATTAATATGGTTTGACCATTGTTGGTCTGAATATCGATTTTCCCGTAGTTGCTCTGCACAAAGCGATAAATGATGTTCAAACCCCTGCCCTTTACTTCACCCCTTCTGACCTGATCGATTTTTTCCTTTGGTATATCGCCGCTATTTCTGATCTCGAGACAGGCCATGCTACCCTCTACATAACAACGCATGGTCAGGAGGCCTCCCTGTTTCGGAACGGCATTGACTGCGTTGTTCAAAAGATTGTCCAATACTCGCTCCAGACCAAAGCGCGAACAATAGACTAATATCTCTTCTTTAATATCAGGGGGCTCGATCCTTATATACCTGCGCCATGATTGTCTAACGGCTTCCTCATTTAGACGGAATCGTTCTAAGGCGATATCACTGAGATTCAAAACCTCTTCTCGTCCTTCCAATTTCATGGAAAGAGCCATATCCTGCATACGGACCGTTTCCTTAAGAATGATGTCCAGATAGGTGATCAACTTGTTCCTTATTTCATCAAGATCTTCTGATTCCATTAGATTCCTGGCCTTAAAGGCAAAGCCTGTAATGGCAATCGCTGGATTCTTGAAATCGTGCAGGACGTCGTCCAGAAGCTCGGATCTAAGGGCCCTCATGACTTCTTTTCCAAAAAAAGTCAGCAAATCAATCTCTTCGTTAGTAAAAGACGACTTCTGTTCGGTAGCATAAAAAGTCATTAGATAAAGAGCGGCCCCATTGGTCTTAAGAGGAATTATCAGTATAGAATAAATGTTGTGTTGCTCAACAAATTTCCGCATACCTGAGCTGGTAAACCGGCTTCTTTCAGGATCTTTGATCAAGAAGTAGGCAGGATCTATCCTCTCAAACGGATAATCTCCATATTCCGATGCCCCGTGGATGGCGATCTGAAAATAAGGATGATGGCTCACTGTAAATGTATGGCCGGGCTGGTGATAAGTTTTGTCCGGGGGATAGCCTGCCTCGAGACGAATAAGTTTCTGGTCCTTGGACACCGAGAAAAGGCAACAGCTCTTGATCTGCAAATATGGAGCAAGATCTGGAATCATGTCCAGGAACAGGTCCTTTAATTTAATACCTTCCCTGTTGCTCAACTTTATAAAAATCCTGTCTACCATCTTCTTCTTATGAGCATTCAGACTCTGTAGACCCCGGATCTTCCTTTTGGCCAGGACATAGCTTATGCAATTGGCCAGGAGCTCTGCATGAATAATCTCAAATGAATCAAACTTCCCTTTATCCTCCTTGTAAAAAATTGAAATGGAGCCGACAATCTCTCCTTCCGAATCTAAAAAACCTGTAATCTGTAAGGGAATAGCCAAAAGAGAATTAAATCCCTGATCTTTCACTATGCTCCTGTTCTTGAAACGCGGGTCCTCAAAGAGGCCTGATATGGAAATGCTTTTGTTTTCCCTGACCACTTGTGCCGGGATGGATTTTTCAGAAGAGATCTCTTCTTTGCATTCGACTTCATAAATTTGGTACGCGCCGAGGCATAAGGTACTCAGAGATCTTGGATTAAAGAGCCATATGTATGCCGCGTCGGCCCTGAGAATATTTGCGATTTTTTCCGCAACAATCTCAAGGACCCGCTTTTCTTCAAGGCGGGTATCGATATGGATAATTTCTTCTACATTGCGGATAATGTCTGAGAGGAGCCCGGGCAGATATTCCTGCTGGATGGAGCGGGCAATATCCAGCCGCTCAGCACTAGTAAGGTGTCCAAGCGATGTTTGGCTTTCCAGAAATTCGTAAAGGCTTCTTTTCATGTGGCTGTTTTCCAAAAAATTTAGTGCCGCCATGATTATGGCAACTAAATATTATTTAAAATTGAAGTCCGCTTTCTGCGTTTCGCCACAAACAGAGGAAAGGATTCCAGAGCTTGCCTATAAATTTGGCTATTGAAGAGGCAGTAACCCATCATATTTCTTTAAAAAATCTGTAAATACAATACAAATATATAATAAGGATGTTGGCACATCCAGTCTAGGGCCTAATATTTTTTAGAGCTCATAAGAGGCGGCAGGAGATAACATCATTTTTGACCTAAAGTATGGCAGCCCAGACCTGGACCGGCCCGTATTGATCAAGCATAAAGGCCCGTAGGCCAACTATATTTCGGATAATATTTTTTCGAGAACATCTTCTACTGTCAAATCAGAGGAATCAATTACAATACAATCAAGAGCGGCCTGCAAAGGCGCAATAGAGCGTGTTGAATCTGCCAGATCCCTGGCCTCGATTTGGGCCAGAATCTCTTCATGGGTAATCTCTTTTCCCTGATATTCAGTTTGCATCTTCCGTCGTTGTGCCCGTTCTTCGGCAGAGGCCGTGAGAAAAAATTTATGAGCAGCCTGTGGAAACACTACAGTTCCCATATCTCGGCCCTCTGCCACCAAATAACCCTCTCTGCCTAGTTCCCTTTGTATTTCTGTAAGATACTGCCTAACCACATCAACATTGGAGACCTCTGATGAAAGCCTGTCCATTTCCGGAGTGCGGATAAAAGACGAAACATCTTGTCCGTTCACCAGAATTCGATCACCACTAAAACCAAGTCTCAGATCGTTACATAGTTCCGAAAGGGCTTTTTTATCTCTAATATCTAAACCTTTACGCCTTGCAGCCCAGGCCACTCCCCTATACATTGCACCTGTGTCGAGATACCTAAACCCCAAGCGCCTTGCCAACTCCCGACTGACAGTGCTCTTACCGGCGCCGGCCGGTCCATCAATAGTGATAATATTCAAATGGTCCATAGTATATAAAATACCAGTATCTCCTCAGCTTTGCACAATCAAATTATAATAAGCCAAGAAAAAATTTGCGAAGTAAATCCGGTTGTAGCGGAAGATGCTATGAGGTAATAGTTCTCAAATAAAATCTGTAAACCAGATAATGAATTATGATATATGAGCTATTTTCATCTAATCCCATGAATTCACACCGGCTTATGTTTCAAAATCTACCTGACGGCATGGGTGACGATTTGCGCTGTATAAGCTTCACCAGGTGGGGCGGGATGAGTCTGCCTCCCTATAATGAACTCAACCTGGGGCGGAATGTAGGGGACGACCCTGAGGCCGTAGAAGAAAATCTCCAAATTGTCGGCAGAATGCTGAATACCAGCGAAATGATTAGCCTTTACCAGGTTCACGGTAGCCGCCTTGCTGTAATAGACGGACCAGTAAGGCAAAAAAGCCTTAGCGGTGTTGACGGCTTATTAACCGACATGCGTGGCGTATCTCTGTTGATAAAACATGCCGATTGTCAGGCCGTGGTTCTCTACGATCCGGAAAACAGGGCAATTGCCAATATACATTGCGGCTGGAAAGGAAGTGTCTCAAACATCCTTATAAAGACGGTTAGAAAGATGGTCAAGGTTTACTCTTCCCGTCCCCAAAATCTTTGGGCATCTATCAGTCCATCTTTGGGACCCTGTTGCGCGGAATTTAAGGACTGGAAAAATTTACTCCCAAAGACTTTCCATGATTTTCAAACGGCTCCGGCTCATTTCGATTTCTGGGCCATAACACTCTGGCAGCTCAGATCGGCAGGGCTGCCTTCTGAACAGATAGAGATTAGTCGCATATGTACAGCATGCTCCGAAGACTATTTTTCTTACAGGAGGGAAGGCCTGACCGGCAGAAATGCAACGGCCATTATGTTGACATAAATCAGGATTGATCGTTTATGCGGCAAAACCCTGACAATAATTCTTCTCAAAAGACCAGAAATCATTCATTATATTGAAGCAACGCCGCAGATTGGACTTTTCTAGCATAATCATCTCTGTTTCTATTTTTTCTTTATTACCATCTCAACCCTTCTATTCTTCTTACGCCCCTCCGGATTGTCAGACCCGTCGTAATTACAATTTGGCGCCACTGGTCTGATTTCACCATATCCGATTGTTTTTATGATGCATGAGTCTATTTCCGCGTTTTCTAAAAGCCATTTTTTAACCGATTCAGCTCTTTTTTCTGAAAGCCTCTGATTATAGCTCTCCGAACCCTTCGAATCAGTATGCCCCGCTATAATAACTTGCGGGCTGTTATAAGCTGTGATGATAAACCCGATCTTTTTTAGCGTGGCCTCGGCATCTGAGAGGATATCACATTTGTCAAAATCAAACAGGACATCCCCGGAGAGCTGGATCTGAATCTCCACATCTGTTTCCCTTGCTCCAAGATCCTTTATTGCTGTCTCAATTGTCGTACTCTGTGTTTCTATTTCTTTGGTAACACCGATAATGTTCACCTTATAAAAATCAATATTCTTTGATCCCCTTTCTGGTCCGAGGGCCTGTAATGCCAAAAGAGCCTTTTGGTGAGCCTCAGGAGGAATAAAAACCGCCTCCTCTTGAGCCATACAGAGAACAGGCAATAAAAAACAGAACCATGCGAGCAAGATCAAAGAGTTACAAATATTCACAAAGCATTCCTTATCTCTTTAACGGAATTTCTTCAAACGGAAAAATTCCTTCAAGAGAGATCGTAATGTTTTCAGGCCGGTCAGCCGGCTCAGGAAATTTTATCCACAGACCTTTTGCCTTCCCTGCTTCAATTCCAAACCAGAATCTCCCCCCTCTTTGTTCGTCAGCCATAGGGCCCGCAATATAAAGACCATCGGAATCCTTAAGGGGATAATATTTTTTCTGGTTTGTTTCATCCATGATGAAACATGCACCGTAAGGAATTTTTACGCTCTGCTCTTCAGACCCGGTGTTCCTAAGCTTGACTTTTATTGTAATAATGTTTTGGCTAATCCTGACATTAGTCAAATCCGCCTCAATCCCCTCCCAATTTACACTTTCCTGCATTTGAATGGCCTGTGCAGAAAGGACAATTCCAGATGGAACCAAAATTGCCAGCGTCAATAGTGAAATAACCTTTTTGAAAAAACGGATCATTTTAGTCTCCTGTCGAGCAATTTTGCCGAGCAAAGTCACCTAATCATTGCTTATTCAAATATTTGCAGCCCCTGCAGTAACGATCTTCTAGTGATTATCTTATCTCCAGTGCCCTGGTATCCATCTTCCCCGGGGGCCGTGATGTCCAGGTACCCATATTTTATCCGGTTTTGGAGACACCAGATTTTTCCAGTGGCCTGGAATCCATGTCCTGTCAGGTGCATAGTGTCCAGGCACCCATGTCTTGCCAGGTTGTGACGGTCCTTCATATTTCCAATGACCGCGAATAGTTACTCCACTTGGTAACGTATGAGGGGGTACCCAGACAAAATTTGGTCCTGGTTTTGGCGGCCTTGCATGGGTACAAGAGGAAAAAAGAAACGGCAGAAAATTAAAGCAAGCGACAATGAGCATAATTTTAGCTAGTTTGTACATGGCATTCTCCTTTTTCTGAATAAGCCCGGGTAATGATCACTGGACTCCAGCTCTTTTCTAATCTCTATTTTCGGCATCCAGCGCTTAAATCTGTAACCCATTAATTTGCGAGCAGGCAAAAAACAGCGCATAAAGGATGAGGTATTTTTTATATTTTTCCATATTATCAATAAGATAAATGTTTCTAAATCTTTACGGTATTTTGAAATTTCCTTGACCTTCCACTGCTGACAGTGCTAAATGATTCAGCGTGCCTTTCTTAAAGGCACCGTTTCAGTTCAAAATAATTTTTTGATTCTTGATTATCTGCAGTTCAGGAACCCGGCAGACGAATTTTCCAATTCCGTCGCTGGCACTTATTATTAATAGGCCATGAACAAGGGCATAGTCGTTCAAATTCGTTTACCAAGGGATTATTCTGTCAACATCCCAGCCAATCTGTACTTAGGCACTCCCTGGCGAATCCATAAAGGTGCTTCAGGTATACTGACCTTTAGCGCAAGTGAGCCTATTTCACGATGGGATTTTTGCCTAAGAGAACTTCAAAACCGTGTTTGCCAGTTTCTTCCAAAAGATATTCATAGCGCCATGGAATGGGAGGTTATGCCACTTGAACGATATAATTTCTTGAGAGATAAAGGACCGGTGCAGATCGGCCGTTCATGGATTGCGGTTCCGCCCGGCCCTTTCTCACACCATACCCCTAAATTAAACAGGCATGAAACATCCAGTAAAAAAATCATTTTCCTGAGTCCTGGATGGGCATTTGGAGACGGGTGTCATCCTTCTACACAGGGCAGCGTCAATGCCCTTCAGTATCTACATGAGCACAACCTGGTACGGGGCAGATTTGTGCTGGACGTGGGAACAGGAACCGGGATCCTGGGAATTATTGCGGGTAAGATGGGAGCCCGATCCGTGATATGCATGGACATAGACCCGGAAGCAACAAGAGTAGCCAAAGAAAATATACGCCGAAACGTTCTCGATGCCGTGGTTTCCGTATCACAATGTACCGTGGAAGACATCCCGCCCGGCAAATGGACCCTGGCATTGGCCAATTTGACAATCTCTGTAATGATTAGGATGCTCGGCAGAATTGCAAAGGTGTTAAACGCCCCCGGCTTGGTGGTTATGAGCGGCTTTAAATCGACTAATAGAAGAGAGGTTGCCGAATTAATCCGGCAGTATTGTCTTGAGATTATCTGGTCAGAAGAGCAGGATGGATGGGTTACATCAATTGTGCAGAAAAACAGAAAAGCCCTCCCCTTTTGATCAGAAATTGGAGTAAGATGTGCCCTGCATTTTTGAAAAGTAAAATTCTATTAAGAGGAAAACGGCCATGCGTGCAACTTTTTACGGCGCTGTCAGAGAAGTGACCGGGTCTATGCATATGATCGCGACCGGTGAAGACAATATTCTGCTGGACTGTGGGATGTATCAGGGCAGACGGAAGGATGCGGATCGCAAAAACCGCATTATGCCCTTTGATCCGGCGATCATTACGAACCTGATTCTTTCCCACGCCCACATAGATCATTCGGGCAGGCTTCCGCTTCTGACCCGCGACGGTTTCGCCGGGCGTATAATTACCACCCGGGCCACTCAGGACGCCTGCGACTACATGCTGCCGGACAGTGCCCATATTCAGGAATCAGACGCCGCATATCTGAATTACAAGGTGGTACGCAATATTTTATCTAAAATCAAAAGCGGCCGTGGTCGGCCGAAAAGCTCGGCCAACCGGATGAAAGAAATCAAGGCCCTGTTGAAAAAGGGAAAACACCAGTTAAATATTGATGTTATTAATGAACTGGCCGCTGACTATCATCTGGAAGCGGTATCGCCCCTGTATACCATTTCGGAAGCAGAGCACGCCCTGAGCTTTTTCGAAGGCGTGCCCTATGAGATCTCCGTAGCTGTGGGAAGGGGCTCGACCTGCACCTTCTACGATGCGGGCCATATTCTGGGTTCAGCTATCAGCATTATAAAAACCCGCTTTAAAGGAAAAAGGTATACAGTCTGTTTTTCAGGCGATATCGGTCGGTTTGACAAACCCATTCTAAAGGACCCTACCCTGAATTTTGCCGAAGATGACAGGGAGATTGATCTGCTGATCATGGAAAGCACTTATGGAAACCGGCTGCATGAGCCGGTGCGGGACATGTCTCCGCATCTCAAACAGGTGATTAATAATACCGTAGAGCGTGGCGGCGCTTTGCTGATTCCAGCCTTTGCCTTCGGCCGTACCCAGGAACTGCTGTATGTTATACATGATCTTTACAATAAAAACGAGACGCCGCACATCCCGGTGTATGTGGACAGCCCTCTTGCCACTCGAATTACCGGGGTGTTCGGAGAACACCCTGAAATGTACGACCCTGAGACCCATGCCGATTTTCTGATAGGCGGCGACAATCCTTTCATGTTCAATGAGCTGAATTTTACCTCCTCAGTGGATGAATCCATGGCTCTGATGCGTGAGAAGAAGCCGCATATCGTCATTTCAGCGGCCGGTATGTGTGAGGCCGGCCGCATCCTGCACCATCTTCGATATAAGATGCATAACCCCAAAAACACCATACTAGTGGTAGGATACATGGCCAAGCATACATTGGGCCGTCGCATCCTGGAAGAAGGACGGGCCTATGCGAAATCTGGCCGTAAGGGGAAACCGCCAGTAATGAGGCTGCTTAACAAGGAATATCCCCTGGCGGCTCAGGTGGCGAAGATCGATGGATTCAGCGCCCACGGAGATAAGGATGAAATGCTACGGTTTATTGAAAAATCCAACCTGAACATCAAAAAAATCGCATTAGTTCACGGAGACGAGGACCAGACCCTGGCCTTTGCCGACACATTGAAATCTAAAGGTCATGATGTAATGGTTCCCAAAGTGGGTGAGTCCTTTGATTTGAGGCATTAAAACAGAAAAGGCAATTTTTATCATTTACTATTTATTTTTCTGAATTTGCTTTGTTTCCATTATAAGCTAAAAACAATCCGAAGAGGATAATAAATCCGCCGAAAACAGGAAAGAAATAGCCCTCATTCTTGACCCCCGTTTCAAGGACCGCTTCTTCTGGATTTTTCGGACAGTAGAACACGTTGGACGCCCAAAATTCCCAAACCCGCATTAATGTCCTCGGCAAATAAAACGGGAACACCGATGAGTATCAGCAGTGACCCAAATATCTTAAAAAACCATCCCTTGACCACACGATATTTTGCGCCTGCGGTTTCATGGAATTTTTTACCGTATTCCAACAGGGCCTCTTTTCTCTCCGCATCGCTCATATTTTTGAATTCTGTCATATCATTCGTGGTCTTTCACTCCTACCGGCTCCAAATCCTCGTGTTCAAATTAAGATCCTCGACAATGCCGATTGCGACCTGTAAATCTTCAAAATATTTTTTGATTTCCGAAAAATCCAACATGGATTTAAAAATACCGGGTTCAAAAAGGGGCCTGTCATAAGGAATGGCGACGAATACCTTTGACGCGACAAAGGATAAAAAATATCCTTTTTGGTCTTATTACGAAAATCCATAATATGTGCCATAAGGCTTGTGGAAAGGATATAACGCGATTCAACCTGATCCTCTCCATATACAACAAAGAATTTTTCAAATTCAGGGTCTTCAAGTTTAATCAATTCACCATGAAATGCGTTTATGGACTGAAGTTTTTGACCCAGCCTGCCGAATATTCTTTCTGCCGTATCCGGTAAAACTATGGTTTTTTTCTCAAATGCCTTATTAAAGTCCCCAACGAAAAACAATCCGTTGAAAATCGGATAAGTATATGTTTTTGTGCGTCTTTTCAGCCCTATGCCGGTGCTGCTGGTGGTTTTTTCAACTCGTTTCACATTGATCTCAGAAAATTGAATGTCTGTTTTCCCAATCCTTCCGAAAACAAAATCATCTCCCCCATAACGGTCTGCACGGTCCTGAAAAATCCTGCTTTCCAGAAACAGGTCTTTAGAAACAGACTTGTCTTTATCATAGGAAAGCCCCGGATCAATAAAGCCCATAATCTTCTTTATCACCTGCTCTTTAAAACTACCGGCAAAATCCCGGTAAAACTTCAAATGCCATCCACTAATTAATATTGCACAAATGCCGAACGGCACAGTCATAACTGATAAGTCCATTTTAAAACATACAGCAGTGCCAAAAGAAAAGATGACAATAACCGCACTCAAGGCGATTAAGGGGACAAGTTTCTTTTTTATTCGTACCCGTTTTTCGTCAAGCATCATAAAGGCCATAACATTCGTGGGAATCATTTCCAGGGCATTGTTGTATTCTAAAACCGAGGCGTTGTAAGCTCTTCTGGCCGCTGAAATCTGTTCTTCCACTTCATTCAATGCGGCCTGAAGCTGTAAAAAAATTCTCATTGGCTTTAAGCTCAGGGTAGTTTTCCACAGCCACCATAATCCCCTTGATGGCCCCGGATATTTCCTGGCCCACCGCCACTTTTTCATCGTCAGGCAGATCGCCGGTTACCGCCCTGGTGCGTAATTCAGTGATTCGGGTAAATAACCCCTGTTCATGTTTCATATACTGTTTTACCGCAGAGACCAGATTGGGGATCAGATCATACCGCTTTTTCAAAAGCGTATCGATGCCGGAAAAGGCATTCAGCGTCTGGTTTTTCTTGTTTACCAGGCTGTTATATAAAAGAAAAATAGTGATTAAAACGACGCCCACGGAGACTAATATCCATATCATACCCTTTACTCCTGCTGTGAAGTTTAAAACATTCCAGTTTATAAGATACTATTTGAAAAGACCTTTAACGCCTTTTATGACCTTATCCTCTTGGACGTTTTTGTCCCTATCCTTGGCCTCTTGTGCAGCCAACTCACTTATGGCATGACTAAGAGCCGGCAGCCTGTGGAATTCAGCGCTCTGAGCTGTCGCAGGGACCTATACGCCTTCCGTGGAACTGATTATTGATCTGCATATCACCGCCGGGCATAGTCATATTCATTGTACCCTGCATGCTGTCACCGTTATAGGTGACCTTTCCAGTTCCTTTCATGCCCCCACTTTGAGCATCGCAGGAAATATTCCACGACACAGTATTGCCGTCATAAACAATGTCTGTCACCCGGCATCCCTGGTTGGCATCTTGGCTCATCGGGATCAGGTCCTCCTTTGTGATACACTGGATGTGAGTTATGGACTGCGCGGGCATTCCGGCCATAGTAGTTTTTGTGGTAATTTTCCATTTGCCTGGGTTCATTTTGGGACCGGCCCAAGCGACAACAACTGATAATGCAATTACACCGACAATACTGATCAATAATACTTTTCTCTTCATTTTTTTCTCCTTTTCAAATGTTTACAGCCAAAATATATTGTCGTTATTCCACTAAACCTTCCCCAAGGATAAAGCACTTTAAAATCTTTGGCTTTTTACCATATTTCGAACACTAGTGAACGTGCAATTACAGTAACTGAAGTTTCGCAGTTGAAAAAACGATCGAGAAGACATTCAACATACTGAAAAAATAGCAAAAATAATTGAAAAAGCAGCTCCAATTTAGTATACTTGACTTAACTAAGTTACTAGAAAT
>DQXT01000097.1 GCA_011042225.1 Deltaproteobacteria bacterium
ATAAATGAACGTGTCTGGAGGGGATTATATGATCGTCATCACCTGAGGTGGGATATAGAATATAATGTAATAGCGGGTTGTGAAATCCTGGAGTTGTATCTCGAGAGATATGCCCTGAAAAGGCTGGACAGGATGAATTCCGAAATACAGGTTGATAATGATACCCTGGCCCAGCTGGTCTATTCCATGTATAACGGAGGCCCGGCTCAATTTCATGAATTTCTCGAAAGGAAAAAGACAGGTAAGCTCTACGCAAGCGATGAACTCTTTCTGGAAAAATACACCTGGGTAAAGACAGATCAGTTCCAGAATGTCTCGAAGTGCCTGATCGGTAAATAGCGCACTGATACTCATGCTTCCCGTAATCCTTAAAGACAGTCTTGAAAGGCTTTACAGCCGGTATAACAGCCGGGAGTTTGTACATCCTGATCCCCTTGAGTTTCTTTACCATTATGATGGGCTTTGTGACCGTGAAATCGTGGCATTCATCGCCTCGTCTCTCGCCTATGGAAGGGTTGCCTATATTCTCAAGAGCGTTTCCTTTATTCTTGAACAGATGGAGCCAAGCCCATCGGTCTTTTTAAAGCAATCATCCCTTGAGACCATATTCCGTACCTTTTCAGGTTTCAGACACCGGTTCACCGAAGACCAAAAGTTTTGCGCCATGCTGTTTGCCGTTAAGAAGGTCCTGGAACACCACGGTACGCTTCAGGCGTGTTTTTCAGCCGGCTTGAATGAATGTGATGATACGGTACTTCCAGCCCTTTCCGCCTTTACAGCAGAACTGATCTCCAGTGCCGGCGGCAAACTGGAGCACCTGGTGCCCTCGCCATGCAAAGGGAGTGCATGCAAGCGGCTCAACCTCTTTCTCAGATGGATGGTGCGATCGGACGGGGTAGATCCCGGGGGGTGGGAAACCGTGCCGGCATCAAAGCTGATAGTCCCTGTTGATACCCATATGCATAGGATTTGTCAGCTGCTCGGGCTTACGGCAAGAAGACACGCGAATATGCATTCCGCACTCGAAGTTACCGCGGCATTTCGAAGCATTGCCCCCGCGGACCCGGTCAGATACGACTTTTGTCTGACCCGTCTGGGGATCCGGAAAGATGCGAATATGGCCGCTTTTATAAAACAGTTCAGGCATTTATCCATTTCATGAAACTATGCACCTGACCCTGGCGAAGCCTTTCTTTAAAGCATTTTTCCATCAGGCCGCAGTTAGGCTTTGGAAATTGTGAATCGAGTAGAAAAAAGTGATTTTCTACCAGCGAGTTTATATGAGGCGAAGGCCGATTATAGGCGCCATGGCGATGAAATCGCTGTCATTTTGAAGGAGGAACAGGTCGTGTTCCAAGGCTATCTGGGCAATGAGACAGTCAATCGTGCTCCGGACAGTGATTCCCTTTCTGCGGCACGCAAAATAGATATGGGCTGCCTGAGCGTATGATTCAATCGGGTCCCTGGGATGAAAAAACCGCTGGGAGGAAAGATATTCTTTCAGTATAGCGTATTCTTTTTCTGTTTTAGCCCCTTGCAGGATCTCTTGGTAGATAACCGACGTAATGCCAAACGGCACCTCTTGCTGCAGTAAGCTGTGAAACCGTCGGGTGATCTCATTTTCTCTGCCTTTGAACAAGTCAATGAGAACAGAGGTATCGACAAGGATCATTTCCCTTCCCGCAGAGCTTTGTAATCATAATTTTCTCGAAATTGAATCTTGCCGGTCAGTTCCAGCAGATTCCGGCGTTTCCGATTTCCGACGAACTCCTTCAAGGCCAGGGAAATAATCTCCTTCTTTGTTTTGACGCCGCTAAGCTTCAAGGCCTCCTGCACAAGGGCGTCATCAAGTACAATGTTCGTCCTCATAGTGTACCTCCCTATGTGTATAAAAATACACATATCTGAAGCGCCAGTCAAGTGACAGCTGATTTTCATAGAATTGTATTACCTGGGAATTAGTTACGGCTTGTCCGGTGTAAGTATTATAGTAAGATCTGTCACAAGAATTAATAAAGGTGCATAATTTGTGATAATGTAGACCAAAATCCAATCTTCCTGATAACGCGGGCGATTTTCAAGCCTGTTAAACAGGTAAAGGCACTATTGCTGCTGTAATTACAGATTAGGAGATATCGAAAATGATAATCATGGGACATCGGGGTGCCGCGGCAATTGAGCCGGAGAATACACTGCTTTCCATTGATCGCGCTATTGATCTCGGGGTGGATGCAGTTGAGATTGACGTCCATCTGAGCAAGGACAAAGAACTGGTAGTGATACATGACGCGACCGTGGACCGGACTACAAATGGGACAGGCCCGGTCAGCGGTTTTACAGTACAGGAGATCAAGCGGCTGGATGCAGGCAAGGGTGAGTCAATACCCACGCTTCAGGAGGTCGTCGATTTAATCGACAGGCGGGTATTGCTGGTAATTGAGTTGAAGGAAGAGGGGACTGAAGGGCCGGTGGTCGATCTTATAAGACAAAACGACCTGTTCCACAAGTCCTGTGTAATATCATTCCGGCACAGGCTCGTAAAGACGGTCAAACAGAGGGACAGCCGCATCCAGACCGGAGTGCTGTTTGTAGGGTCTCCGGTGGATGCGTGCATTGCCACCCATGCCTCTGCAGATACCCTGGTCATGAAATACTCCTTTGTGGACAGGGAGCTTGTCAAAACAGCCCACAGGCAAGGTCTAAAGGTGTTTATATGGAATATCGACAAACAGGAAATCTTGCCGCCTTATGTGGATATGGGAGTGGATGCTATCGGGACCAATGATCCGAGAGTTCTGATTAAGTATTTTAGATAACTATTGTTGATAATGTTATAAATTATATTTTATAAAAATGACCAATTACTCTAATCTCTCTTGTATCAGTTCAATTGAATTCAGAATGTTCCCGGCCTTATACTCTCTGTAAGTGACTTCAACAAAGTCGCCGATCTGATAGGTCGAATACATGGGGGAATTCCCTCCCTGCCGTGAGACATCGATTGTGGTTCCATCCACCCCGATAGTCCGGGTGCAGGGATCCATCCATTCCACGATTCCCCGGACGGTCAACAGCTCCGGCTCGGGCTCAGGTAGATCTTCTATGGATTGCGCAGGCTCCTCCCATGTCGTGTCCGGCACGGCGCCTGTCTTTTTTTCCAGCTGCACAGGAGGTGCGTCTTTCTGTTTTGTTTTTCTGAACCACCAAGGCCTCCTGCCGGGGTTCCTCTTTTTTCCCCATACTCCACCAGAACCCAAGGGCGAGAGCGATCACAGCACAGGCAGCAATCAGGAACCATGTCTTTGACCTCACGTTTTTGACCTCCAATAAAGAAACAATTGCCTCTATTCTCAAGGCCCTTTCCGCGGTCATACTAACCTGCTGGGGAAACGATTTTCCACGTATAACAAGTTAATAATAGACCGGGATTAACTAATATATTAAAAATAAGATAAGCTTTTTCACCGGCCAGTCCAGTTTGGGAGATCTTTGCCGGTCACCCTTTATATACGATGTCCGGAAAAGAGATATTTGCTAGACCGTTAGGTCTTTGAGCATGCAAAATCTCGTGAAACCGGCCAGTGGCCATATTGATAAGGATATGTTGTTCGGGCATTCACTTTAGAGCTTCTGACAAAACGCTTCTTTTGTTCCATGCTTGAATTTTGCAAAGGGCGCTGTAGTGTGACCGTGATGAGGTGGACCATTAAACCTGTAAACGCCTATGGAGGTCTTTATATGGAAGATTCTAAAAAAGTTATAAAGTACAAAGATCATACTATCGAGGTCATGCCTCAAGAGGCCAGGTGCTCCTTATTTGCCGTAACCATATTCAACAAAGAGGGAAGAGAGGTAAAACATAGCAGCCGCGCCGGGAAAAATGAGACTATTGCCTTTGAAAATGCGAAAAAAATGATTGATTTTGACATTGAATACGAAAAACAGGAAACTGAAGAATAAGGAGGCATCTGTCGTCCTTGTTCATGGCCTCTGGATGAACGGGATGGAAATGAGCCTGCTCAGGCACAGGCTTAATCGCTTTGGCTATCGACCATGGTCTTTCCGTTATTCCAGTACCCGTCTGAATCTCGCCGAGATAGCGGCTCGTCTGAACGCTTTTGTTGAAAAGGTTCCGACCCAAACAATCCATTTTGTAGGACACAGTCTGGGGGGCGTGGTTGTTCTGAAGCTATTTGAAGCTTTTCCCAGTCAGCGTCCCGGACGCATTGTCGTCTTGAGTCCGCCGTATCAGGACAGTCAAACAGCGCGGCGCTTCATTCGCTTCCCGGGGGGGCGGAATCTGCTCGGCCCCTGCATAACCCAGTTGCTGAAAGGTGATGTACCTGCATGGTCGGGTAAGCGGGACCTTGGTGTTATCGGCGGTACTTTGAATTTCGGTCTTGGCAGACTGATCGGTGCTGTTGGTCCTTCCGGAGATGGAACCGTCTGTATTGAGGAAATGTGCATCCCAGGGGTTCGCGACTTCATCACCCTGCACGTAAGTCATATGGGCCTTTTAGTGTCAAAAGAGGTCGCTTCCGAGATATGTCACTTTTTAGAGCACGGGGTTTTTTCCAGAGTCTCTTTCTGAAAATACCGCCGCCGGCCACTTTTTTAAAGCCCATAGTCTCTCCCTATGCGACAGAGGCAACTCTGTTTCGTCCGCTTTGCTTTGCCGCATACAGACTCTTGTCTACCATAAAAATAAGTTGGTCGGCGGTCAGCGATTCCAGCTTGCCGACCTGTGTTGCCGAAACTAATCCAATAGAGACGGTTATTGGAATAATCTCTTTCTTATAAGTAAAACTGTATTTCTCTACCCGCTTCCGGAGTCTTTCGGCAAATTTCAGGCCGGTGTTTATATCTCCAATCGTAAAGCCATAAAATTCCTCTCCGCCGTATCGGCCTATCTCATCCTGTTTTCTGGTGGTGGATCTCATAACATCCGCCAGAGTCGCCAGAATATGGTCACCCGCCAGATGTCCATGTCTGTCGTTCACCAGCTTGAAGTGGTCCACGTCAATAAGTATGAGTACAAAATCTTCAATATGTCCCCGCTGTAAATTGCCTATATTGACTTCAAGTATCCTATCCAGAATAGATCTCCTCGGCAGTTTTGTCAGTTCATCAATGTAACCGATCCGCTGAAAGAGGTCTTTAAGCTCCATTTCCTTGGTAACATCGGTCAGAAAACCGATTGAAATGCAGGTATTATCTTCCTTGAAGGTCTCAATCGAGGCCTGATCCTTGAGCCAGACCGTATTGTTGTCACTTATCAACACCTTATAAACCGCTTCAACCCGGCCGGATTCCTTGACCTCCTCACGGAGCCCTCTCCATCCCCCCCTCAGTTCGTCCCTGGTTATAATTCTTTCTTCTACCTCTTTTTTACGATTCGTGTAGCGATAAATCCTCTGATCAATAATTGATTTTCGAAATGATTCAGCCAAGTCTTTAAAGCTGCAATCAAGCAGATCACAAAATTCCCTGCCGGCATATTCATACCAAATTATTTTTCTATCCTCATGCCAGGCCGCAATATAGGGGATCAGCCTGTGGGCCACTTTCTCACAGGCGACCAGGGTCTCGATGCCTTCAGAAACCCTCTTTTTCAGGGCGACGGAATACCTGCCATCCAAAATCCGGCCAAAGTATTGCTTCTGAATATTTTCTTTTTGCTGGGTCATGGAATCGCTCCATATTTTTTATTTGCCCGGTTAAATTAAATTAAATTAAAGCTTACATCATAATGAATTTTACTTATTATTCAGATATACTCATTTTTTTCTCTGTCTTTTTTATATGATTTAGTGTTTTAAGCTATATCAATATGGCATCAATATCCATCTTTTTAATAAAATTTTTAAGATTACCATAAAAAAGCTTATTGTCCGTGACTAATTCAAAAATTATTTCCAGCTCAGGAAGATTAAATGAAAATACTCAGTGATATAATCTCTTCTTTAAATAATAAAGATCATAAAATAAATGAAATCCATACATGTATCCACTGGACTGCGGTATCAAGCCTTGGTTGCGGTCTGTCTTCTACCTTTAAGGGTGACCGTATTCCTCATGAGCCGGTAAGAGGTGTGGGAGAACTGACTAAAAAAACCGCCCTGGAAGTGGTAGAATATGCTCGATCAGACAATTTTCTGGAGGCGTCTATCGGAATGGCTGCCTTGAACTCCCTCTTAGAGGTTGATGAAGACCGCTGTGTTGACCTGAATGCCTTCGATATACTGGCAGAGAAGGGAAGGGGCAAAAACGTATGCGTTGTGGGCCATTTTCCGTTTATTTCCAGGATACGTGAGTTAGCCAAGAGACTCTGGGTAATAGAGAAAAGACCACAGGAAGGGGACTTGCCGGCAGGAGAGGCGGAAAACGTACTGCCTATAGCTGATGTTGTTGCTATTACAGGGACGTCGTTTATTAATAATACGGTAGATGACTTATTAGGTCTGTGCAGAGATAGTTTCGTGTTGATGGTGGGAGCCACTTCGCCTTTATCATCTGTACTTTTTGACTACGGAGTTGATATGATTGCAGGTTCAAAAGTGGCTGATCCGCAGACGGCCATTCGCTGCATCAGTGAAGGGGCCACATTCAGGCAGATCAGGGGGATAAGGCACCTGATTATGGAGAAATAAAAAGGGGGAAAGACAATGGAAGCAAAGGACATGCTGTATCTCGGACTCGGAGCTGCCTTCTTGGCAAAGGATAAGCTCAAGGAACGGATCAAAGAACTGGAGAAACGCGGAGAAATCAATAAGGAAGATGCCAAGAAATTTATTCAGGATGCTAAGGATAGGGCTAAGAAGGAAGAGGAGGCCATTGACTCGCACATCCAGGAAAAACTAAAAGAGACAATCCGTGAGATGGGCCTGGTCACCAAGGAGGACTTAGAAGAACTGAAAACAATGATAAAAAGGGCCTGATGCTCAGAAACTATAATCCTGGACGGGTGTGGAAGACATTTCGTTTTCTGCTTACTGTATTTGTTATCGTGCGCAAAAGGGAACGGTTCCTTTATATACGCCCACTGGATCCCGTCGCATTCAAGCAAACCATACTTTATCTGGGCGTGAGCTTCATCAAGCTGGCGCAGGTTCTGGCTACCAGGGCCGATTTCTTCACCGAGGAATATCTGCGCGAGCTTAAGACCATCCACGATGAGGTCGAGCCCATGGACCGAGCCGATTTTGAGATAATGTACAACCGGGCGTTCGGCACGGTCCGCCCTTTTCGTGATTTTGTCCACACTCCCATAGCCAGTGCCTCCATAGGCCAAGTACACAGCGCCGAGCTGGACGACGGTACAAAAGTGGCCGTAAAAATACGACGACTGAACATTGAAAAAGACGTCCTCGATGATATTAGAATCATTGGTATCTTTTTAAAAATCTTTCAGCCTTTCTTCAGCCGCCTTACAAAGAACTCTTTAGAGGCGGTGCTCAATGAATTCGCCAGTATGATCGTCAAAGAGGTGGACTTGTCTATTGAAATGGACAATCTTTGTAAATTCAGGGAGATCTATCAGCTGAACGGCATCCGATTTCCCGAGGTATATTCAAGTTATTGCACCTCCGATGCCCTGGTTATGAGTTTTGAGACAGGGATGCGTATTGATGATAAATATGGCTTGGCCCGTTCAAATATCCCATTTCCAACCCTTATGGACAGGATGATCTCCTTCTATATGGAACAGATGCTGGTATGCGGCCTGTTTCACGCCGACCCCCATCCCGGCAATTTTTTAGTTGGGGATGATGGTACGCTTATCGTCCTTGACTTCGGAATGGTCAAGCGATTATCCAACTCCACCCGGGTGGCCATGATCGAGATGATAAAGGCCGCCAATGAGCAGGACTTTGAACTCTTTATCGCCTCATGCAAACGGTTAGGTGTAATCGTAGCTACGGCACGAGAGGATCAAATGCAGGAACTGGCGGAACGGATGTTTGATATCTTTGGAAATGAAAACTTGAATGCCACAACCATGCAGAACCTGGCCTTTGATTTACTTGACTCAATGCGGGAACTACCCTTTAAGATCCCTCAGGAACTGGTCTATGTCATGCGTGCCAGCTCTCTTGTAGAGGGACTGGGGACCACCTTCATTGAAAATTTTAACGGCATCAAAGACATACTGCCTGTTCTGATAAAAAATATCAACAGGGCACTGGGTGCGGAGACCAGGTTATTACCGACGCTCAAAAGTGAACTTATCTCCTTGCCTTTGACCATGCGGCGCTTGAAGATAATTATCACACATTTAAGCGAGGAAAACCTGCACATAAAACTGTCAGGAGAGACAATGGAAATCCTGGGAGAATATATGCGCGCTTACCTGAAACCCATAGGCAGGGGAGTGATTCTGCTTACAGCGGCATTTTTTGTGCAGAACCTCAGCTTTTCTTATCACCATGAGATTGCCGTTATTCTATTTATTTTTGGAGTTCTGCAGCTATTTGTCGCCCTGAAATGATGGTTTTTTACTAAGTATTAAGTGGCCTGATCGGGGAAATTTTCATCCAGTTCTTGTAGTATCTCCTGTATGGATCTGTCGGTAGACAGTACAATTAAATTGTCCCGGTCAAGGTCATCTGTTGGTGTGAATTGTTCTTTCTGTTTCAAATAGATCTCCCACCGCCCGTCTGAAACCTCGGTTTCTGTCTGCGCTCTCCGGGTCAAGCGTCCTTTTATTTCATGTTCAGGACATATACACAAGATAAAATGGATGTTTGCTTTGGACTCACCGGCCAGATCCAAGAGCCTTAATCTCTCCTCTTTGTCCCGATAAGTAGCATCCAGTATTACCGACTCCCCTTGCATCAGATGTTTGCCGGCAAGGCGGGCCAAAGCCCTGTATGTCTTTAGGGTATGTTCCCGGCTGTAAATGCCCTGATCAAAAGGCTCCCAGTGATGTTCCTCCGAGGGTATACCGGCTACAGACTCCTTTCTGACCCTGTCAGAGTTATAAAGAGGAAGTTGATGGTCTTTTGCCCATGCAGATGCAACCGTGGACTTGCCGGTACCGGAGAGACCGAAAAACACATAAAGGTCAGGGGCGCTGATGCCGCCCGCATAATTCAATGCCAGGCGAAAGTATTTTGAGGCCTGGCGTCCGGCACTTTCTTTTGTTTCCATATCTATTCCATCGGATGCCCATGTAAAACAACCGATTTTACCCCTTACGTATGCCCGGTAACACTTGTAGAAGTCCATTAATTCGAGAAGTTGTGCATCACCGATCTGATCAGAGAAAGATCTGACAAAATAGTTGGAGAGTGTCGGGAGGCCGTGATAATCGAGGTCCATGGCCAAAAATGCCACGTCCGAGGCAATGTCTCCACACCTGAAGCGTTTGTTGAACTCGATGCAATCAAAGACGTAAACAGCGTTATTTATTTTGTCAAAACAGATATTTGCAGAATACAAATCCCCGTGACCTTCTCTGATGAAATCTTGTTCCATCCTTGATAGGAAGAGGGTTTTGTTGTTGTTAATAAAAGATCTGGTGTAATTACAGATATGATTATAGGTGGATTCTTCGATTAGATTTCCGACAAAAACTGAGGTCTGATCGAAATTTTCCTCTGTGTTTTGACTTATTATGTCTATTGTCCCGAATTTTTTAGTTTCCTGCCCTGCGGCTGCCTTTTTGTAAAAGGGCACCAGTCTATTGACAACCGCATCGATTTCCGTATTGCCTATCATATTTTTAGAAAGCAGGTACACCATCATGCCTTTTTCAGGCATACGCTGCATAACCACTGCCCACTCTATAGGCGCTCCTGTCCCATTGATCCTTATTTGACCATTATCTTCAGTGACAGGCCATACATCCAGGTAAATTTCTTCACACAGCCGGCGATTCAGTCGCAGTTCCTCCAGACAAAAGTGGTGTCTATTCTCCAGTGTTATAAAATTCAGGAAACCGAAGTCTACAGGTTTTTTGATTTTATAGACCCTGTCTCCCGCAAGGAATATCCATGAAATATGTGTCTGAATCATAGTTACATTATCAACCGGATGTGGATATGATGCCGGGTCCGACATTGTCTTCATCCAGGCTGGGCTTTTTGACATAGAATCCTCCTTAGCGGCTTTTTCACCCTTGCTGCTTTTTGGCCGAAAGTCTGATCTTGATTCTTGCGGCCGGCGTGATTATGCTGATTTTAGTTTTATCGGGATATCCAGGTTTTGTCGAGTATAATCATGGGAGTTTATTTAAAATGGGAGAGATCAGAAGCAGCATTGAGATCGCCATGGAAAAGGCGGATCGTCTGGGCCGTACCACCAAAGAAGAATTGGAGACAGAGAAGTTGTCGGATCGCGGCCGTCATA
The DNA here is from genome assembly GCA_011042225.1 of Deltaproteobacteria bacterium. Classification (GTDB taxonomy): domain Bacteria; phylum Desulfobacterota; class Dissulfuribacteria; order Dissulfuribacterales; family UBA3076; genus UBA3076. The sequence goes on from DQXT01000097.1 coordinate 10,351, forward strand.
TAGTTGCCAGATATATGCAGGGTAAAATTGAGGGACTTAAAGCTGGCCTCAGCGATATTTCCAAAAATGAGATGCCCTTGGTATTAAAGGGGGCCACGGAAATACTGTTAAGAAATATTGTTCTACCCAGGGACAAAGACCAGTGGCCGGGCATTATAAAGGCCCTGAGCGGTTTTGCAGAGCTTAAAGGAAGCCAGGCGAATCACATTATCCCCCGCATCGAACAATTGCTGAAAAGTTATGAGCAGACCCGCGATCAATATTATGAACAGTTAAAAATGCGGATGGAAGACCACCTCGGCGGAATAAGGCAGGCCATTTCACAACAGTATGGTACGGCTATAGCCAGCAAGATAGATGTTAATTCATTACCGGAATTTCAAAAAGAGTGGTCTCATATATCGGTTGAAATCGCTGATCAATTTGAACAACAGTTGATGCCTCTCAAGGAGCACCTTAAAGAGCTATAGATATAGGACATAAATCTTATATTATATAGGCTAGTTAACGAAATTAGTTAAATTAATTTATCTTTATGAATGAAACAAGGCTCCGGAATCTGCTGGAGAGAATAAGGGCCGGCGATTTATCTGTAGATATGGCAATAGAAGACCTTAAAAGACTGCCTTTTGAGGATCTGGGCTGGGCCTGTCTTGATCACCACAGATACATCAGAGAGGGTTTTCCAGAGGTCGTTTACGGACCGGGGAAGACGTGTAAACAATTAGTAGGCATTGTTTCCAAGCTGATTTCAATTGGCGGGCCGGTACTGGTGACACGGGTATCAGGAGAACAATCAGACTGTGTTGTCAGCTCCATACCGGAGGTAGAATTTCACCCGATATCCAAATCACTTACATGGTCTGGAAGGCTTTCCCATCCCAGACCGCCGAATAAAGGAACCGTCCTGGTAATTTCAGCCGGTACTTCTGATCTCCCGGTTGCAGAGGAGGCCTGCCTGACACTGGATCTTATGGGACATCCTTATAAACGTATATACGATGTAGGAGTGGCTGGAATTCACAGATTACTTGATCATCTGGATGAATTGCGCCAGGCCAGTGTAATAATAGCCGTAGCAGGTATGGATGGAGCGTTGCCGAGCATCCTTGGAGGCATTGTCAGTGCTCCTGTAGTGGCGGTTCCCTCCAGTACAGGCTATGGCGCCAATTTTCAGGGGCTCGCTCCGTTGCTTACCATGCTTAATTCCTGTGCCACTGGAGTCGCAGTGGTAAATATAGACAACGGTTTTGGAGCAGGGGCCTTTGCAGCCATGGTAAATCGAGCTTGATACCATAGGAGGGGTAAGCAGGGCAGGGGGTGTCACGCATCAAGAGGCAAGCAATCCTTTGGCCCGCAACTTGCGTCTTTTTTCACGTCTTTTACGTCTTCTTTCGATCTCTCTACGCCTTTCGATCTTTTTGTGCCTGGCCATTTATCCTCCTCATTGGAAAAAAAATAATGCGTTATTGATAAGAGATGACATCAAATATGTCAATAGAGCCCCTTGCAAAATCAAAAAGTTTTAGTATGTAGCCATTGGAGTCGGATACATGACTTGCAATGATATCCGCCGTATCATAAGATACATTCGTTGAGTTGCCCAATTCTATATCTTAGATAAGGGTAAGAGGGAGAATTTGCTGTAAAGGATTTTTTTGAGTGAGAGAATAATGAAAGTCAAAAATTGGATGGCCAAGGACATAATAACAATCGGGCCTCATGCCTCCATACCTGCAGCTGTCAAACTAATGCACCGGCATTCGATAAGGCATTTACCGGTTATTGAAGGTGATGCGATGCAAGGTCTGGTTACTGAAAGCAATTTGCGACAATATTTTTTCCCCTCCATGGTTAACGAACTCTCCATTTCAGACGTTATGATAGTCAATCCTATTACAGTGGATCCCAATACCAGTATTGATTCCGCCGCACAGATAATCCACAAATACAAGATAGGCGGTTTGCCTGTTCTCGAAAAGAGACAGTTGATCGGAATGCTCACAATTACGGATATACTTGCCGCTTTTATTGAACTCTTTGGGCTTCTTAAGGGGAGTTCACGGCTGGATATCAATCTATCTGAAAAAGGCGGTACCCTGGATGATGTTCTTCGACTGATTCGGGAAAAAGGGGGAAAGGTAATTAGTGTAGGGGTAGAGGCACTGACCTCCAAAAAAAAGATCTATTACATCAGGCTGGAAAAGGGGGAACTATCGTCTATTGTCAGTGCCCTCGAGGAGAAAGACCACAAGGTAGTTTCTATACTGGATTAATGAAATAGGCGCGGAAATTAAACATGGCTCACTATCAAGTCAACAAGACTTTCAAGGAAATAAATGAGAAAATCCGATCCGGAAAGGCAGTTGTAGTTACCGCCGAGGAGATGATCGGCATTGTCCGGAAACATGGAGAGGTTGAGGCGGCAAGAAAGATAGATGTTGTGACTACGGGTACTTTTTCTCCAATGTGCTCTTCAGGGGCCTTTATCAATCTCGGGCCCTGCGTACCTGGGATAAAGGCCACTAAAGTATGGCTTAACGGCGTGTCCGCTTATGCCAGTCTTGCTGCGCTGGACGTGTATCTCGGGGCTACGGAACCCCGACATGACGACCCTCTCAACAATATCTATCCTGGTGAGTTTCTCTACGGTGGAGGACATGTAATACAGGATTTAGTGGCAGGTAACTCAATAACTTTGAAGGCCGAGTCTTATGGTAGCCATTGTTATCCAAGCAGGTGCCTGGATAAAAAAGTCACTCTTTCGGATCTGCCTTTTGCCCGGCTTTGTAATCCCAGAAATTCATTTCAGAATTATAACTGTGCGGTAAATGTTACCAGAAAAACCGTTTATACATATATGGGTACCTTGCGACCGAATCTTGGCAATGCCAATTACTGTACTTCCGGACAGCTAAGCCCCTTACTCAATGACGCATATTATCAAACTATCGGAACTGGAACACGCATCTTCCTGGGTGGTGGGCCGGGTTATGTGATTTGCGCCGGAACACAGCATAATCCTGAAGTCCCTCGAAATGAAAAGGGCCTTCCGCGTAAACTGGCAGGCTCACTTATGGTATCAGGCGATCTCAAACAGATGAACCCAAGGTGGTTGACGGGAGTTAGTATCTTGGGATACGGATGTTCCTTGGCCGTGGGGCTGGGAATACCAATACCCATTCTCAACGAAGAGATGGCCATGCGAACAGCAGTGTCCGATGAGGATATAGTAACCCAGGTGGTGGATTACGGTCATGATTATCCTCTGGGAAAGAACATATGCCTCGCGGAAGTCAGTTACGCACAATTAAAGAGCGGAAATATAAAGATAGGCAGGAAAGATATCCCAACCGCCTCTATGTCCAGTTATGTGAGGGCACGGGAGATCGCTGAGATACTTAAAGAATGGATCAGCAAGGGCCGATTTTTACTTGGAGAGCCGCAAGAACTCCTGCCCACCAAAAACAGAGTTGAGTAATAAATCAATCAGTTCAGAACTATTGATTGAATACTTGAGCGGCATAAAAGGGCGGGTGGGCATTGCTTTTTCAGGCGGAGCAGACAGTACATATTTGCTGAGAATAGCTAAGGACGCATGCCGTGGCCGGGTCGTTCCTTTTTTGTTGGTATCACCCTTTCTGTCCGAAAGGGAACGAACGTGGGCACATAGGGTTGCTGATGAAATAGGCATAACGTTTAGAGAATTACATTGGCAACCCTTTGATTTCCATTGTATTTGGGGAAATGGAAAAGACAGATGCTATTACTGCAAATATGTAATGTATTCAAAATTATGGTCCGTTTGTCGCGAATATGGAATTTCGAATCTGCTGGACGGTACCCAGCTGGATGATATAGGCAGTGATAGACCCGGTTTAAAAGCAATACGGGAATTATCAGTAAAAATTCCTTTAGTCTATTGTAATCTTAATAAAAACAATATAAGGATATTAAGTTACAAGCTATGTCTGCCGACATGGGACCGGCGCAGTCAGTCATGCTTGGCTACCAGGGTGGCCGAAGGAACCTTTATTACACAAAATTTGCTTGAAAAGATTGAAAATGCAGAGGAGTTGTTGAGAGATTTTAATATAAGGAATGCAAAATTGCGCGTAGATGCAAACAGGACTCATTTAGAGATTTTAGAAGAGGAAAGGTTTTATGTAGAAGGGCGTTGGCCTGAAATTAAAGGCCATTTGCAGGACATAGGATTTCACTATTTATATCTTGGAATCAAGGTATAACACAAAATAATACTATTGGAGGGTAATATGAACAAGGGACAACTGGTAGATCGTATGGCAAAATCGGCCGGCATTTTCAAAACCGCTGCGGACAAGGCACTTAATGGATTTATGGAAGCCGTCACTGAAGCACTCAATAAAGGGGAAAAGGTGACACTGGTAGGATTTGGAACCTTTTCGGTAACAGAGAGAAAAGCACGCACGGGCCGCAATCCGCGTACCGGGAAGCCCATGGAGATTCCAGGCAAGAAAGTTGTTAAATTTAAACCTGGAACAAAGCTCTCTGAATCTGTAGAATAAAAATGCACTCGGTTCGGGCATAAATAGTACAAGAAGGTGGACCTTTTTATTTTAATAATGCTGTCTATTAACCGGAAGCGGGGGTCCTGAAGAACTGAAGCGGCCTTGAATATTGGATTCCCGCCTTCGTGAAAATGACAGGTGCCTGATAAGTTTGCAATGCGGGCGTTAGCAAAGCAATCCCGTGACTTATTTTCCGGTCCGGTCATAATGTATAGAATTCACGGCATTCTATTTTTTTGCCGATTATGCCGATTATATGGATAAATAAAATAACCGGCTGGCCAGTAAAACTAATGGGTCTTCTTCGAGGGCAATGTATAAGGTGAACACAAGGATTATAGCAGCACAGGTTAGTTGATCCGAGACTTTTAGAAATGAAAAATTCGAATTCAGCAGATAAAGACAGGCTGTCTTCAGGCTCTCGTTTAATGCATAAAGTAAAAGAAACCATGAATATCCCGGACCCCGAACGGGTTGCCAAGATACAATTCCTCAAGACACAGATCCAAACTGGCACTTATAAAGTAGATGCAGACAAGGTCGCCGAGAGCATGCTCAAGGAACTCATAAAAGACCTGCTGTAAACCAGACGATATCTTTCGATATCTTTTGTTAAGCACTACAATATAAGTTTTTACCTAAGCCCAAAACCACAAATAACAATTCAAGGATATTGAAAGGCGGGAACAGATCTTTTTTCCGTCTTCTGATAATGTCGTATAAGATATATTATGTAAAATATAATCTATTCACGCAGCAGATCTATATGGATTTATTTTGATTTAACTTATTGATTTTAAATACTAAATTTTTGAATTAGTAGAGATGTTGTGTTTTACCAGCCGACTGATCTTTTGATTAATGTCTGCTGCGCGCAAGGCC
>DQXT01000006.1 GCA_011042225.1 Deltaproteobacteria bacterium
AGCGGAAATACTTTTTACGTCTTGGCCTTCAAGGAAAAGAAAGAGGCGGATATTGCCGGCTTCACAGCGCAAAAGGACGCTATTACCAAACGGCTGCTTGAACAGAAGCAACAGACCCTTTTTGAGGACTGGTTGAAACATCAATGGGATCGGGCATCTATCAAACAGGTTACAAAAATATAGATGATTCTCTTCAGAAAACCCAATCTGCTGTGTACAGTGAAGGTTAAAGGCTGAAGGCTGAAAGGAGTTGATTAAGATAGCTTTTTAGCTTTGACCTTCGACCTGATTTTAGAGCATTTTGAGCGGAATCATATTTCAGGATAATTGTAAAATATTTATATGCCTCAAAATCGCGAGGAAAGTGCCCTTTTCAGGGCGGCCGCATGTATCTTGCCGGCAAAGTGCAGGGGGCTTTTGCCTGATACAGGATCAAAGGCTGATGGATCTGCCTTGCAGAGATACTGGATTTCTCTTCCGATCGTACTCAATGCCTGATCCACGGTAACCCCGATCATCCTGCGGATGACATGCCATGTGGCACCGCACGAGGCCCCGCGTCTTACATAAAGGTCTTTGATGCATCCGTCTTTTACCTCGACATCATATTCAGGCAGGCCGAACTGTTCTCCATAGGCACCAAGGCCTTTCCTGTGCCCAAGGCCGCAGCATGTAAAAGGGCAGATGGCCCCCGGTATGTTTTGCCCCGACGCTATTACCGGTATTCCCTTGATTTTACAGATCTTAACAAGATACTCAGACAGGTCCGGATGTCTGAGAAAATTAAGTATCAGGTCGCCTGCAAAATCGTAAGGGATAAATTCCTCAGGCTCGTCAATGATCTCAGGCAAATCAAACAAAATGTCATATATTCGCTCTATAGTTATATTATGTCCATAGATTTTTATTCCAGCTATCTTATATTCTCCTGAGCCGGCCTCTTCGAAAATTACCAATCTGAAGGAAGATAAATTTGTTTCAACCATATTTAAACTGCACAACTTTGAACAGAGTTTCGTTCAAAAAGTCCTAAATGCAAGGCGTTGATTTATTTATGTTATAAATAGCGAGCCTATGGACAATTTATGTCAAGAAATTCAGTAAAACTTCGGCCTAACTCGGGGACAGAAATCGCTTTCTGAGACAATATTTCTCCGGGGGTCAAAACCTTTCCGTAAAAGCGCTCATCGGTATTATAATCATGATGTAAATACGCCCCCTCAAGAGATAGACCTGCAAAAAACCCTTTGCTTCTGGAGTAGGAGTAAACCTCGGCTTTGAGAGTTGCATCAGTGGCGGCTTTCAACTTTCTGCCGACAGGACCGGCGGCTACCGAAATATCTCCTCCGAGTGTTAGGTTGTTATTGAAAAAGGCATTTACTCCCCTTTGATTCATTATCACCATCACCAGGTCTGTTGCCTGAACTCCAATCTGCCAGCCAAAACTCCCGCTTCCAATTCGTAAAAAGGCTGGGCCGTGCCATTTTCCTGTCTTGGGATTTCTGGCAGCCATGAGGCCATGTCCGTAACTAGCCCCTACAACAAATCCCCCTTTGTAGACAGATGGAAATATTGCCAGCCCTTCGCATCTTGCCAGGAGTTCATCCGGGATGCCTCCATCTGGGGCATTCTTGATCTCTGTCAGTACAGTCATGGCATTTTTTATGACTTCGTCAGGTTCCGCCGCCTCTGCCTGGGCTCCGCAAATGTGAGCAGCGAAGATCATGAATACACTGAAGCATATGGCCAAGTACAGGGATTTGAATGAAAACGGGTAAACAGAATAAAGTCCGGCTTCCATGATCTACTCCTATTTTGATAATTATTTTGTTGCTCGTAATCCTTATATGCTATTCCATATTGTACCTCAAGGACAAATATATTTCCTCTGTAAAGTAAATGGCTCATTGAAGATTTTTCCCACAGACATATTTCTGTGCATGGTCAATGCACCTTGCTATGATCTATATGGTTCTTATAAAAGACAACTAGAACATAATGTGGCACATCACGAGCGACATCAGAATTCCAGTTATATCTGCAAGCAAGGCGGCCGCGACTGCATATCGGGTCCGAACTACTCCCACAGCACCGAAATATACCGCCAGTACATAAAAAGTGGTTTCTGTGGAACCCTGCATTGTGGAGACCAGAAAGGATGAGAAACTGTCAGGTGCATGGTTCACCGTCTCACTCATGATCCCAAACGCCCCGGAGCCTGAAAGGGGTCTCATAAAGGCCATGGGAAGGGCATCCGCCGGCATTCCGATTACTGAAGTGAGCGGTTGTAATGCCGATACCATAAGGTCAAAAGCGCCGGAGGCCCTAAACATACCGATGGCAACCAGGATCATTACAAGAAAAGGGATGATTTTTACCGCAACCTGGAACCCCTCCTTTGCGCCTTCGGCAGCGGCTTCATATACCTTGACGCCTCTAAGATAACCAAACAATAGAAGACTGCACATAATTAAAGGGACTAACCAGTAGGAAAGAATCTCTCTACCCAGGTCCTGCCAATAAGTACCGGTGATCAGACGAAACACCGCTCCGCCAGCAAAGGCAAGAACGATCAGGATGACCGCCCACCTGCCGACCCATCCGGGTCTATGGAGTTCTTCATGGGCCTGTTTCTCTTCACTCTTGAGCGTTTCGGAGTCCTGTTCCGCATCATTATTATCATTACTTATTATTTTTGAGGGTATTATTTTGTGATTGCTGAAACCAGCAAAGGCCTTTGAGGCTATGAGGGCCACTGTGGTAGAGCAGATTGTCGCAATAAGTGAAGGGACAAGAATGGAAGCGGGCTCTGCCGCACCGGCGGCTGCCCGCACGCCGATTACGCCCAGCGGAAGGATGGTAACGCTTGATGTGTTGATCGCCAGGAAAAGACACATAGCATCAGTGGCCTCTCCCTTGTTCGGATTCAGCCGGTCGAGTTCCATCATCGCCTTAATTCCCATTGGTGTGGCGGCATTACCAAGTCCCAGAGCATTTGCAGCCATGTTCATAATCATGGCCGACATGGCCGGATGCTCTGCAGGCACATCAGGAAAGAGGCGGCGCATAACCGGACGAATGGCGCGGGCAATAAGACACATAAGGCCTCCGGCCTCGGCTACCTTCATAAGACCAAGCCAGAGGGCCATAATTCCGATCAGGCCGATTGCCAGATTGACCGAACTCTTTGCGGATTCGAATGAGGCATCAACCAATTGCCTCATTCTGCCATTGTAAGAGGCCACCACGGTAGCCAAAAGTATCATAAAAAGCCAAATTAGATTAATTGCTGCCGGACGCTTTTCCATTGAACTGATATCAGGCTGCCGTCATACCGGAAATAATTTCTATGGCCAGGTCCGCCGCCCTTGCGGCCGCTCCTGATGTGCCAAGGGCGTCTTTCACTGCTTTCAGGTCCGCCGTCATATTCTCTCTTCCCGTGTCGTCTTTGAGTAAAGACAGCACCTCGTGAGAGAGTCGTTCAGGAGTGACATCCCTCTGGATTATCTCGGGCACTACCTTGCGCTCTGCTACCAGGTTTACCAGGGATGCAAAAGGCACCTTTATAAGGCATTTTCCGATAAAACATGTAAAAGGTGACACCCTGTAAGTGACTATCATGGGAGTTCCCAGAATAGCAGCCTCAAGGGTAACGGTACCAGAGGCCGCAAGTATCAGGTCAGAAGCGGCTATTGCATCATAAGTCTGTCCTTTTACTACCCGGATAATTGGGTAGTTGGGTGATTTGTCCGTCAGTGATTGTCTGTCAGCTTCTGTGACAATAGATATTTCGATTGAGCAATTAAATGATTCCAAAATTTGAGAATCAAGAGATGGAGCAAGGGGTAGCACAAACTGGACATCCGGTCTATCCTGAAAGACCCTCCCGGCGGCCTCTGCCATAACAGGAAACAGTCTGGAAATCTCGCTTTTCCGGCTGCCGGGGACGAGTCCCACTATTGGTCTTTCTGCATTTATCCCTGTCTTTTTGCAAAATTCGGTCCCTGAAGACTCGGCCCTGACTACGTCAAGAAGGGGATGACCTACAAAGCTCACTTCCATGCCGTGAGATCTGAAAAAGGTTTCCTCAAAAGGCAGAATAACGGCCATTCGATCTACCAGGCGACGAAGCTTTTTCACTCTGCCCTGACGCCAGGCCCATACTTGGGGGCTGATATAGTAAAAGATGGGGATTTCCAGCTTTTTTGCCCTTGCGGCCACCTGTAAGTTGAATTCTGGATAATCTATTAGAACGAGTAAGTCTGGTCTCTCTTTGCGGAGCCAGGCCGTGGTGCGCCTAAATGCCTTTAATATCGGCCTGATATGACCAATGATCTCGGCCACGCCCACCACCGCAAGATCAGAGCTGGGCAAAAGTAACTCCAGCCCTGCCTCCTCCATTTTGGGACCGCCGATGCCTGTAAATTTTGTCTGGGGCAGCTTTGACTTAAGGGCATGGATGAGGCCTGCACCATGGAGGTCTCCGGAGGCCTCTCCGGCTATGACAAACACCTTCACCCACTAATTCCTTTATTGTTGATTAATTATGATATTGTCAAAGTCCAGTTCATTGAGCCCTTTAATAATCCGGGCATTTATCTCAAGTGCGAGCTTTAGTGCCCTCCTGCCCGACTCCCCGGTAACTTTCGGTTTTTCAAGGCCTTGCACCGACCTTATAAATGACTTAAGCTCGTCATAGAGTATGTCTGTCCCCTCATGAGTCATGAATTCAGGTCTGATGGCGGATATCGGATCTGCGCTTAAGTCTCTGGTCACAACCAGACTCTTACGCTCTGCGCAATCCGCAGAGATATAGGCCCCCGGCTGAAACACCCTTATTCTGCGCATATCCCGGAGAGAAATCCGGCTTGCCGTAAGATTCGCAGTACATCCATTTTCGAAAATAAGCCTTGTGTTTGCAATGTCCACTTTGGAGGTCAGTACAGGTACACCCACTGCCCTTATTTCTTTAAGAGGTACATCCACCATGGCCAGTATTATTTCAAGATCGTGAATCATCAGATCCAGGACCACATCCACGTCGGTTGCCCTGTCCTTAAAGCCGCTCAGTCTGTGGGCCTCTATAAAGAGGGGGTCCTTTACTTTTGCTTCAAGCACCTTTATGGCTGGATTAAATCGCTCCAAATGCCCTATTTGGAGTATAAGACCTTGCTTTTTCGCCAAGCTGATGAGTTCATCCGCTTCCTCCACCGTGGTGGATATGGGTTTCTCAAGCATGCAGTGAATACCATTAGACAACAGGATGTCGGCAACTTCATGATGATTGACAGTGGGGACAGCCACTGATGCCGCATCGATCTTTCCTACGATCTCATAAATATCGGTGTATGCTTTACACCCCACATCTCTGGCCACGTCCTGCGAACGCTCAGGGGATATATCTACTACCCCGACAAGTTCTACATCCTGCATCTGCGCGTACTTATGGGCGTGAAACCGTCCCAGATATCCCACTCCTATAACTGCTGTCCGAATCAATGTGTTTCTCCGTTAATATTGCAACAACAAAGAGGCAAAATGACTTTCTATGAATGCCTTACCGTGTGATTTCCGTCAATGCCGACTACGGTTATTGACGACCTGTTAGCCAGATGAACCGTAGAATCTTTGTCGAAAAATAAGGTGCGGTCCGCCTCTACAGCCAGGACCGAGGCCTTGACCTGGATCATTTGCTCAATGGTTCCGACTCCCACTGAAGGGAGGTCAAATCTGGTATCCTGCGTGGGTTTGCAGACCTTTATCACCACCGCGCCAGCCCCGCCCAGCAGCCCTCCACGCCGAATGGTCTGGTCCGTTCCTTCAATTGCCTCTACAGCCAACACGGCACGATCTTTGACTACAAGGCACTGGCCTATATCGAGTCGGCCTATCTCCCTTGCCAGTTCCCACCCGAAGTGAATATCCTTCCATTGGCTTTTTGAGGGCTTACAGTCCGTCAATATTCCAGGAGGTATCAGTAATTCCTTCAGGAGAAAGGTGGAAGGTAGTATACGGATGCCTTCTTGCTCCAGTTCTGAGGCAATGGACCTCAATATTCTGTCATCCAGCCTGTTGCCCAGTCGTCGCCATAGATTTATGGCCCTGAGATCAGGCCTGACGTCCTTGAATATCCTGGTCTTTGTTATGGAGCCTGCAAATATGGCCTCCGACGCCCCTGCCTTTTTAAGTGTCTTTATAAGCTTTCCTAATTGCCCCAGGTAAACCCATTCAATTTGATCAACTTCCTCTGAAAGCAAAGGATCCGTCTCTCCCTTATGAGCTACCGCCACTATCTCATGGCCCTGCTTTCTGGCAGCTCTGGCGCACAACAGAGGGAACTGCCCCCCGCCTGCCACCAATCCAAGAGGACTCTGCATTAAGGCTCCTCTTCTCCATTTGAGGCCATGGGCACGCCCCTTTTGGAAGATCTGATAAACTCGGTGAATTTTTTTACCTCGGGTATGTCCCCAAGGCTGGATTCCACGATATCAAGGGCTTCTTTCACAGTATCACTTTCTTGAAAGATCATTCGATAGGCCTTTTTCAAGGCCTCAACAACCTCTCTCGAGAGTCCTTGCCGTCTGAGCCCTACCAGATTCAGACCATATAGATGATCCCTCTGGCCCCAGTATTTCACATACGGCGGTATGTCCTTGTTTGTACCTGACATGCCGCCCAGAAAGGCATGGGTACCGATTCGGCAGAACTGATGGATAGCTGACAGCCCACCGATGATGACCGATTCTCCTATCTCCACATGTCCCCCAAGAGTGACCCCGTTTGCCATGATCACTCTGTCTCCAACCTGGCAGTCATGTGCCACATGACAGTAAGCCATAAGCAGACATTGTTTCCCGACCCTTGTAATACCGCCTCCACCTTGAGTTCCGCGGTGTATTGTAACAAATTCCCTGATTATGGTCTGATCTTCTATCTCGACCCTTGTAGGTTCACCACTGTACTTCAGGTCTTGAGGAGGCGCTCCGATAGATGCAAACTGGAAAACCCGTATCTTTTTTCCAAGCCGGGTATGGCCTTCAATTACGGTATGAGGACCTATTTCCGTATCCGGCCCTATCTCGACATCAGGCCCGACAACAGCATAGGGCCCGATCTTTACTCCTTTTGCAATTTCTGAATTCGGAGAAATTATGGCTGTTGGGTGTATATCTTTTTCTGTAAGCATCAGAATTGTCCAATGTAGAAACTGGAAATTAGAAATTAGGTAATGTATTTACATCTTTGTGTTTTTCCTAATTTCCAGTTTCCAGTTTCCAGTTTTACTGCAAAATACAAGATCAACAAAGTGTAAACTACTTTTGACTCGCCGTGAAAGATTCCGAATTTATTGAACGGCCGCTAAAAGTATCGCCTCTGCCGCGACTTCGTCATTAACAGATGCCTTGCCTTGCATCTTCCACAAAATCGATTTACGCTTCAATAGTTTCAATTCCATAATCAGCTGATCGCCAGGGACTACTTGCCTTCTGAACCGGACTTCATCCATCCCCGCAAACACCAGCAGTTTATCTCCGAGATCCTCTGGTTGTGTGTTCTTGGCAAATATGATTCCTGTCTGAGCCATGGCTTCCAGGATAAGCACTCCAGGCATTATCGGTTCTCCAGGGAAATGACCTTGGAAGAAAGGCTCATTTATGGTTACGTTCTTAAGTGACTTGATGCCTGTGCCCGGCTCAATGTTCAAAACACGGTCAACCAGGAGGAAAGGATATCTGTGAGGCAATAAGGCGGATATCTCCTGTATACGTAGTTGGTTATGCATCGTTTCCATTTTTTTCCTTTGATAATTTGTCTTCGAGTTTATCTATACGTTGTTTAAGATCACGGATTTGTTTTACCATCTCGGGAAGGCGCTTGAGAGCGCTTCCGACCCTTAAAAACAACCTGTGAGGCATTGCGGGGGTTCCTGCGACTACCTCGCCTGCCGCCAGACCCTTTGTAACTCCTGATTGCGCAGCTGCCATGGCCCGATCTCCAAGTTCTATATGACCTGCCACACCGACCTGACCTCCCAACACCACTCCTTTACCTATACGGGTACTTCCTGCAATACCAACAAGGGCCACAAGCAGTGAATCGTCTCCAATGGATACGTTATGACCGACCTGCACAAGGTTGTCTATCTTGGTGCCCCGTCCTATATGAGTTTCTCCAAAGGCCGCTCTGTCTATAGTCACGTTGGCACCTATCTCTACATCATCCTCTATCACGACTATGCCTATCTGGGGAATTTTTACATGTACTTCACCGCGCTTGGCATAGCCGAACCCATCGCTTCCGATCACTGTCCCTGCATGTATGGCCACCCTTTTCCCCAAGCGACAGCCTTCGTAGACTACCACATTGGGATAAAGGGTCGTTTCATCATCAATATATACATCATTTCCAACATACACTCCGGGATAGAGGGTCACATGTGTACCAATGCGAACTCTATCGCCAATAAATACTTCGGGGTATATACTGACATTCCGATCTATTTCACAGTCTGAGCCCACATATGCCTTGGGACTTAAACCAAGCGCCCTGAAAGGTTTTTCCAGAAATGCTGCCGCAGTCAGGGCATAGGCAAGATATGGATCTTCGACCAAAATAGAAGGGCGGTCCGACATGCAGTCCCAACTCTTTGGCAGTATCAATGCGCCTGCCTTGCTTTTTTCCACCTCTTCCTTATAGCGGGATCCTACGGCAAAGCTTATTTCGTCAGGCCCTGCAGCCGTCAGGGCCTGGATGCCTCTGATATTGAATTCGGGAGATCCTCTGAGTTCTCCCTGCAAAAGTTGAGCAATTTCACCAAGGGTCTTCATGGCTTATTAGTCATCGAATCAAACATTTCAAAAGCTTCCCCCCATCCTGAATTCCCAGTTGCTTGAATCATCCCCTTCATCTTTATTTATATTAAATCCCCATTCTATGCGAAGGGGTCCCATGGGAGACAGCCACCTTATGCCGGGCCCCACGGACAACCGTGTAGTCTGATTTTCATAGTCATTGTCATCGTCCCAGCAGTTACCCATATCCAAAAATATAACACCATTCAGGCCCATGTTTTTAAGCAGCGGAAAGATGGTTTCAAGTTGTATGAAACCCATATAATTGCCGCCAACACGATCGTCATCCAGGCTATTTGGATCTGTAGGGCTTATACGGCCATACTTGTACCCTCTCACAGAGTCGATCCCGCCAAGGAAAAAGCGTTCGTAAATAGGGAGCTTTCCGCTGCTCCCCTCGGTCACGTAGCCTGTGCCAGCTCTTATGTGGCCGATGACAGACTTCCAGATAGGATGGTAATAGCTGACAGCGCCTTCCAGTTTCACAAAGGCACTATCACCACTAAGGAGTCCCCCTGCGTATTCAATTGAGATCCTGTTATTCCACCCGTGGGAGGGATTGTAGTAATCATTTCTCGTGTCGTAAAGGATGCCAGTGCTTACAGATCTGGTAGAATGTATGTCCTGAGAATCCTTTATTATCGTCGAGGCATAGTCAGAGACATCCGACATATCCGTATTGTCCATTCTTAGCTTGACAAACGTACGGAGATCATCGTTCAGGGGGTAGCCAAAGCGCACTGCGCCGCCCATGCTTTCCTTTGTATAATCATCATATTCAACCTCCCAATTGTATGCTTCAATACCAAAAGAGAGTTGGGTATCCCTTAGATAAGGCTCGACAAAATTGAGTGAGAATCGAGTGGTCTCCCCGCCAAGCACACCCTTAAAAGTCAAAGATTGACCCTTTCCCAGGAAATTCCTCTGGCTGATCTCCCCCATGAACATAAAATTTTCCACTGAGCTATATCCGGCCCCTACACTGAATGTACCGGTTGCCATTTCCTTAACCTCTACCTTGAGGTCCATAAGTTCTGCACTGCTCCCTTTGCTGGGTATAAGATTTACATCCTCAAAGTAACCCAACCTATTCAGCCTTTGAACACTCTTTCTAAAGCCTGAGGCGCTGAAGGGTTCAAGCTCTTTGACTCTGAGCTCCCTTCGAATGACTTTATCCCTGGTCCTTGTATTTCCAACTATTTCTATTCGTTCAAGCGTCACCTTCGGACCTGTATTTACCAGAAGCATTACGTTTACAAGCTTTTTATCCGGGTCCTTTTCAATTCTCGGGGTAATATCTGCATATGCGAAGCCCTCATCTGCATAAAGATCCGTGAGTTTCAACATGTCCTGACGAAGTATCTGCCGACTGAAAACAGACTCTTTGGTGATCTGAAGCCTGCTTAAAAGGTCTTCCCTGTCTTTGAAAAAGTCTTGTTCTATATCGACTGAACCTACACCATAACGATTACCTTCTTCTATTGGGATCGTTATATATAGCTCGGCATCTTTTCTCCTGACCGTTGGACGACCCACCTTGGCATCCATATAACCTCGATTATGGTAATAAGATGCGATTCTTCCCAGGTCCCTCTCCATTGCATCCTGCTTCAGGATGGCCTGGTCACCCTTAAACAAAGCCATGATATTGCTCCAGGAAGGTATCCAGAGAGATCTTTTCTCAGAGGTCTCCAGCAATTCTTTTAATTCTTTGTCAGGAAAGGCCTGGTTACCCTGGAATTCAATGGTATGGATTTTGACCTGTTCTCCTTCTGTGATTTCAAAAATTACATCGGCTGTCTGCTCTGATACAGGCTCCACAGAGGCATGAACACTGGTTCCGACATAGCCCTTTTCAGTATATAAGGCCTTGATCTTCTCGATATTTTCTTGAATGGTCTTTTCTTGAATTATAGTATAAGGTTTAAGATCTATGGTTTCCCGCAACTTTTTTTCTGAAATTTCTTTATTGCCGGAATATTTGATGTTTTTTATGGCATGCTTTTCTTTCAGTATGAAGGTCACTATGCGACCAGATGGACTATCGCTGGCATCCACCCGTACATCATTAAAATAACCCAGGCCGTATATGCTCTTAATATCAGACGCAATAATTTTGGGGTCGAAAAAATCACCCGCTTTGGTCATAGTAACCTGCAGAACTGCATCGGTATCCACCCTCTTGTTACCAGTTACACGTACTTTCGACACCAGGTAGGGGGCGGCTATGGCCTTTACCATTTTGGTCCCCATTTTATCTAAAAGCGTATTCAATTCACGCCTGTTCCCTTCGGCAGAGAGGAGCTTGGGCTCAATGTCGGCATTTTCCAGATCAACAATCCTTAGATTCAGGCCCAGCCAATCTCCAAGACAGCTAATGCTTCCATAGAAAACAAACTGGACCTGTTGTGCTTTTCCCGCTTTGACAACATCATCCAAGGTTTCCGGTGGTGCGCCTTTCGACAAAATCACTGTATATCCATGGGATTCAAGTCGTCTGGAAAGTCCATCCAGCGTCTCATCCACCGGACCGGGCTTGTCTTTCGGTCCATAATAAGCCAGTGGGGTCCCGAGGACTGTAGCGGATGGGTGAAAAACCTCTCCCATAGTACTGGAGATAAACACAAATTGAAATGACATGGGCAAAACAAGATATAAAACAGGTAAATAAAATGACTTATATATAAGGAATGTCAATTTCCGCAGAATATTAGAGGTCTTCATTTATTTTTTCCATTTAATTGTGCCTTATAAGACCGAACTTGTTATTCTAGGTCCGAATCTATAAGAATATCCGGCACTGACAGGGTATATGCGTTCCCAAAAGGTAAAATACCATTGTATCAAGATATGCGTCCTACACCAAAACCCTTGAGTTCAGAGGCATTGAGTTCAACAGCCCGGCCCTCGACCAATCCGATACATCTGTCCATACAGTTTGCCAGGGCCAAATTATGTGTAACGACTACTACAGTTGTACCGTATCGTTTATTTAAGGTGAAAATTAATTCAGTAGCCTTTTCTCCAGTCTTTTCATCAAGATTTCCCGTAGGTTCATCCGCGAGGAGCAATCTGGGTTTTCTTGCCATGGCCCTTGCCAGGGCTACTCGCTGTTGCTCACCACCTGAGAGCTGACCAACGCGGTGATCGAATCTCTTTTCAAGGCCGGTTTCAGCCAGTATATCCTTTGCTATCTCCTTGGCCTTGGCCCTGGACTTCCCCGCCACAAGACACGGCATCATAACATTCTCGAGGGCGGAGAACTCCGGTAAGAGGTGATGAAACTGAAAGACAAATCCCAGTTCTTTATTACGAAATTTGGAGAGTTTTGTATCATTCCATGAAAACACGTCTTCTCCAAAGTGGAGAACTTTACCACTGGTGGGACGGTCCAAAGTGCCCAATATATGAAGAAAGGTGGTCTTCCCGACCCCCGAGGCCCCGACTACTCCAACAATTTCACCGGAATAAATCAAACATTTGAGATCCTTCAGTACCTCTACCTTGAGTCCATTGTTTGTAAAGACCTTTTTAAGAGAATCAACCTCTAAAACCGAGGTTTTGCTGCTTGATCCATGACAAGACGAAGGATCTTTTCCGTGAATAGGTCCTAACAGGGTTTTTTTGGCTTCAGTCATTCTATGTGTTAAATATATATGTTAAATAATTGAGTTAAAAGGCCGTCCCATTGATAACAAATAAGACTACCTCAATCAAGTAGAGATACATGTAACTAGTCTTTTAATTTGACACATGAGCCTGCCGCTGTTAACCAAAAACTATTATTTAACTCATGGGAGGACACAATATGTCCAAAATGCCTGTGCTTTTCGGTCTCCATAACCACCAGCCCCTTGGCAACCTGCACCAGGTTATAGAGAGATTGACCAACACATGTTACCGTCGTTTTCTGGAGGCCGTTTCAACTGTCCCCTGGTTTTCATTTTCCATTCATGTCAGCGGGACCCTGCTTTCCTGGTGGGAAAAAAACGATACTGCAATCATTGAACTCATAGGTGACATGGCTGATAAAGGACAAATAGAGTTACTGGGCGGTGGTTTTTATGAACCCGTACTTGCAGCCATATCCCGCGAGGACAGAAAGGAACAAATACTGAAGTTAACCGAATACCTCGAGCGGCGTTTCGGCCAAAGGCCAAAAGGGGTATGGCTCACAGAGAGGGTATGGGAAGATCAGATAATTGAGGACCTGTTGGATGCAGGCATAAAATTTATCATCGTAGATGATTGGCATTTTCTTGTGACCGGTTTTAATAAAAAAGATCTCCACGGCTACTATCTCACGGAGTCGGGAGGAGAGACCCTGGCAGTCTTTCCGATAGATGAGTCCTTGCGTTATTTTATTCCTTTTTTGTCAATTAATGAGCTTGAGGCATACCTGAGACAGGTTGCCGAAAAAGGGAGAATGGCTGTCTACGTGGATGACGGAGAAAAGTTCGGCGCTTGGCCGGGAACTCATAAGCGGTTATACGAAGAGGGATGGCTTGATAATTTTCTGGAGTCCGCTTCCCGATGGAAAGATGAATTCGTTGATTGGAACACATTTTCAAAGGTCATGGACAAGGTGCCGGCATCAGGTATCTGCTACCTTTCCAACGCATCTTATGGTGAAATGGAGCAGTGGGCCCTTCCGGCGGGGAATATTCTGAAGCTCCAGCAATTGATCAGGTCTTTGGGCCCTGAAGCAAAGGGGGTCTACAAGCCGTTTCTGCGTGGTGGTCACTGGAAAAATTTCTTTGTGAAGTATCCGGAGTCGAACTATATGCACAAACGCACTTCTGCTGTAAGCCGTATGAGCCTCAATACCCGCTTACCCGACAGGCAGGCCAGGGATTATATCCTGTCTGCCCAGTGTAACGATGCATATTGGCACGGCATCTTCGGCGGTCTTTATCTTCCGCATTTAAGAAATGCAGTGTGGCAGTCAATACTCAAGGCCGAGGCAGGACTCCGCAAAGGGCAGGACCTCTCAATCGAGGAATCAGATATTAATAGAGATGGTCTTTCTGAGGTCGTTGTTACGTCCGGAGATGCATGTCTTGTCTTTGAACCACATTCTGGCGGACAGTTGGTTGAGTTTTCTCTGCTTGACCATCCCAACAATTATTGCAACACCCTTACCAGGAGATTTGAATCATATCATCAGGACCTGAGAAAGTTTATGGAGAGTGGGGCATACGATAATAACGGAGAACTGAGTGAAGGCATCTCAAGCATCCACAACCTCACAAAGATCCCGGATCTTTCCCTGCTGGATGATCTTATATACGATTGGTACCGGAGAAATTCATTTATAGATCATTTTTTCGACCCTACAGCCACCCTGGACGATTTTAAGAGATGCAATTTCAGAGAGTGGGGAGATTTTGCCAATCAGCCTTTTGAATACAGTATTGACCAGGGAACACTTGTTTTTATGCGAGATGGAGGCCTCTATCCGCCCGATTCACCCAAAAGACCTGTTTGTCTGGCCAAGAGCTTCATCTTCAAGAATAAGGGCATGGTAGTTAATGTCCAATACCGCCTTAAAAACAACTCTGATGATCGGATATACTGCCGGTTTGGTGTGGAGTGGAATGTCTTTCCTGCATTTCTGGCTTTGGGAAACGGGAAAATCCTTACAGGAGGACAAGAACAGAATTTCAGGCACCCATGGGAGATGAAAGGTGACAAAATAACCTTTGTGGACCAGGCGATAGAGGCTGAACTACATATCCATCTTGATGGGGAGAGCACTATCTGGGGATTTCCAGTTAATACCATAGCCCAGTCGGAGAGCGGCTATGAAAAAACCATCCAGGCAATTTCCATCATGGCCCATCAGGAGCTGATGCTTGAACCCGGAGAAGAGCGACAGCAAGGGATCACCTGGAAGATGGAGACTGCAGTCCTGAAGAGCGCCTTTTTACCGGGTTGAATAAGATTGTCCTTAAGCGGATTTTTGCTATTCTGTTGTAATATCTTCAATCACCGTCCTCTGATTCCAACTCGTGACGCCATGCCAAATCCCTCTGGATTCGTATATCCCTCCGGTTTGTTAGGACTGGAAAAACATGACATATGGAACAGAGAGTTGTGCAGTCGTAATGGTTGCAGTCACTCGGCAGGTTTTATAGGGTCCTACGACAACAGGACAGGTGTCTGTATACGTCCGGGTTATGGTCTTTTGTTCATCCCAGGTAAAATCGTACCGGCCGGTAACCGTAACCCAGTCCGTCGCCTCCGCCAAACCGGGCAAACCCGCTGAAAATTCCATACCCAATGTTACTTCAACGCCGGCGGAATGCTGAAAAGATGATGTTTCCTGTACTGTTTCGGAATATGAAAAACTACGGGTTTGCGTGTCCGCAGTGGGATTTTCCATAGTTGCAGTGTGTAAAACCGTCGGTTCGTTTAAAACGATTTCTGCTTCATCGACCAGGTATTCTATATCTAAAAATTTCTTATCATCAGGGACCCAATTTATAATCCATTTCTGTGTGTTGTCGTTCTGCGCCGATAGAGTTACAAGATCATAGTCATGCGAATCTGTATATGCATCGACATATCTGTTATTGTATTTTTGCTGAATGGTATAAACATTATTATCCGAGGGGGTTATAATCCACTGAAGTTTCCTGGAAAAATTTCATGCGGTCATCCGCATTAAGGCGGTCACAAACGAATTAATCATCGTTTTACCTGGTCGTGGGCAAAGTATTGTAAAATTATCGTCCATTGCCGCTTTTG
>DQXT01000099.1 GCA_011042225.1 Deltaproteobacteria bacterium
CAGTTTCCGGAGCTGCCTTCATTCCACTGAGCTGATGTTCCACCTGCATGAGTCGATCAGTGAGTGCTTGGTTTTGCTCGATCAGCTCCTGCACCTGTTGATCCAAGTTCCCCTCTCCTGCCAAAGAATTCGGGGCACAGAAAACCATTCCAATTGCTGCAACGCACAATCCCAATAACAGCGCCTTCCAAGTTTTTAAATACATAATTACCTCCCGTCCCTTAAGTTAAGTGTAATTTTATAAAAACTAATTATCCTTACAGTATTTAGAGCACAGTATTTATAGCAGAGTACATTCTTGAAAATATATAGCAACAGTAAAACAACTTGTCAAGAAGGGGAAAACCTGAAAACAAGCGATTATCTGGGTATCCGACCGTAGCTGTAATATCACTTCCTGAATGAGTTTTGCAATTAGTGCGGTGATTACAAAATCTAGCACCAAACTTTAAAAATGGAATTAGTGAAACGAATTTACTGAATCCGCCACTTTTCCGTTTCACGCCGGATCTCTTCCATCTTCTGCAGTTCGAAGCGGAGACGGCTCAGCTCCTTTTCCATATCTTCTGTCTCTTTCTGAAGAGCATTTAGACTTGTTTCCTTTTTATTATACTTTGATTCCAGTTGAAGAAGCCTTTCTTTAGTAGTCAGAAATTTCTCCACCAGCTTTGCCTCTCCAGGGGTTTTGTGCGCACAGGCTTCAGAACGTATGATATCGATGTAGCTGTCTTTAGCCCCATCAAAAACAAACAGATAAAATGCCGCCCTACATTCATAATCAGGATTATGGAGCAATGGCTTCAGATCGGCAACGGCCTCATCAACCCGGCCATCTCTTAAAAGCAGAGTGGCCTCTTGCCATGGATCAGGTATATGGAGCTTTTCCTGGACTGTAGTTATACACCCAACGACCAATGTCAAGGAAAATATGGCAAAACAGACCAGAAAGCAGCCCCTTTTCCCTGGAAAACCGCGATATCTTCTGTTGGTGGACTCTCTACCCAAATCTTACCTCCATGAGCCAGAATAATTTCTCTGGCAATTGCCAAGCCGAGTCCGGATCCGTCTTTTCTCCGTAATGTTTGAATCTGATAGAATTTATCAAATATCTTTTCTGTTTCAGATTTATCGACTCCGGGTCCTGCATCAATAATACCAATCTTTAACCACTCCTTACCATTGTCATCGGTATAATCCAAGGTGATCTTTATTTTCCCGTTTTTTGGACTAAACTTTACTGCATTGTGTAAGATATTCATAAATGCGCCGAACAGTCTTTCTTCGTCAACCGGTATATCCTTTTTCAGCCCTGAGACGCTAACCAGCTCCACATCAAGGTTTTTCCCATGCGCCATAGGTTCTAAGATCTGGATGATATCAGAAAAAACCTTTATAATGTTCACGGGACGTTTCTCAATAGCTTTAAGCCTTGCCTTCAGTCTGGAAAGATGAAGAAGGTCATCTATCAGGCCGTGGAATCGATTCATGCTCTCATTTAGTATAGTTACCAGTTTTTGCTGATCTTGGTTTAATTTGCCTATTTGGGGCTCAGAGAGAAGCTTTGCGGCTTCCATCATGGAAGTCAGAGGGGTCTTGAGTCCGTGACTCACCATTCCTATAAAATCAGACTTCAGCTTGTCCAGGCCCTTAAGTCTTATCGCCATGTCATTAAATGCCTCAGCGAGCTTTCCCAGTTCGTCCTTTGACTCTATGGCAATAGGTTGATCAAAATAGCCCTGACCAACAACTTCAGTACCGTGACGAAGGTGATCTATCGGCCTTTTTATATATTTATAGAGAAACCATGCGGTAAAAAAAACAAAGAAAATAATGGCCCCAGCCAATACAAATATGGTGATTTCTCTTGCCTGCGAGCTAAGGGACGAGATTGTGGAAGACCTGAGACTGATCGCCTTTTGTGCTGCTTTTTCCAGGTCGCCAAGCCCTGTCCTTATACTGGAGATTATGGCCTTCACTTCGTTTTCTCGCTGAACCTCGGCCGGCGTGATCTGAGGCGGGCTACTTTTAGGTAAGCCTGCATTGGCAATACTGGCAAGCTTTTCGAGTTTATTTAGATCGAGTTTAATGTCATGGATAGTAGGCACAATTTCTTCAGGACCGTTTCTCTGCACACTGATCAAACTGTCTTTAAAGTCCCTTATCAATGACATAAGAGATCGGTAGGCATCCTCTTTATATAGAGTTACAAGACGACGTCCTTCAGCTTCCATGGAAGGTGGTATTGCTTTAAGCTGTTCTATGGTTTTAGATAGTTCCAGGTCGTGCTTGGCTACGCTTGTCGCAAAACGTTCTAGCTCTGACAGACTGTAGATCGATACCACGCAAGGCAGTATCATGATGGCCAAAAGTATCAGGTACCCTAAAAAAAGCTTGTTAAAGAGGCTTAAGCCGTTTTTAAATAGTTTCATAATTAACTTGGATTGCAAAAAGTCTGAAACATGATTTACAATTTTAGCATAATCCAAACATCCCTCTCAACAGAAAATAAAGATAGAAAAGGAAATGACAAAGATTTCGAATATTAGACTAGTGGATAAAAATACTAATTCAAAAAACATGATCCTTCTCGTTGATGATGAAAACGGCATACTTGTAACCACAAAGATGCGTCTCAAGCTCTTTGGATATGAAAACGTGATTACAGCCTCAGATCCTCTAGAAGCCCTCAAAATCTTCAAAAATCAACAAGGAAAAATAGATCTTCTCTTGTCCGACCAGAAAATGGACGAAATGAGCGGCAAAGAACTCATGGAAGAGTGTCTTAAGATAGATCCTGACCTCCAGACCATTATTTTTACCGCTCATGGCACTATAGAGAAGGCGGTTGAGGCTGTAAAGGCCGGAGCCTTCTCCTATGTCGAAAAACCGATAAATCATGAAGACCTGGCCTTAAAAATAGAAAAGGCCCTCGAGAAGAGACAATTATTGAAAAAGGTGGCTGACCTTGAACGTATAGTGGAGGATCAATTCCATTTCGGGGAGATGATCGGCACCAGTCCACAGATAAGGGCCGTATTCAGGCGAATTGTGCAGGTCGCCCCTATTGAAAGCACCATAACCATCTACGGTGAATCAGGAACTGGAAAAGAATTGGTGGCTAATGCCATACACTTCCACAGCCCAAGAAACAAAGGACCTTTTGTACCTGTCAATTGTGCAGCTATTCCGGAGACATTACTGGAGGATGAATTTTTTGGACATGTAAAGGGGGCTTATACAAGTGCGGTAACCACCAAGGCGGGCTTCTTCAGACAAGCCCATAAAGGTACACTTTTCCTGGATGAAGTCGGGGAGATGAGCGAGGCTATGCAGGCTAAGCTACTGAGGGTAATAGAGACGGGAGAAATAAAGGCCCTTGGAAGCGATCATGTTCATAAAGTAGATGTGAGACTGATCGTGGCGACCAAAAGGGACCTCAGCAAAATGGTTAAAGAAGGTAGTTTTAGAGAGGATCTGTATTACAGAATCCATGTAGTACCAATCAACATTCCTCCTTTGAGGGAAAGAAAAGAAGATATTCTTCTGTTAATGCAACATTTTTTTAAGAAATACGAAACCAAGATGGGTAAAGACATTAAGAGAATCCAGGGAGATGTCATTGATAGTTTTAGAACATATAACTGGCCGGGGAATGTCCGTGAGTTAAAAAACGTCGTTGAATATCTTGTCGCCGTTTCTAAAGGAAATACTATAACCAGCGAGATGTTTGCAAATACGTCTCTGGCCGATAATTGTCTGCCACAAAAAAAGATTCCGCTAAGGCAGGCCAAAGATCAATTTATCAAAAAATATCTGGAAGACCTTTTCAGGATTACCAAAGGAAATGTCAGTAAAGCTGCTGATTCCGCCGGCTACTACCGGGCTGATTTTTATAAACTCTTTCAGAAATATGGCCTGAATCCTAAGGATTATCGCAGTAACAAAAAGGTGGTAAAAACAGATAATATATCTCCTAAATGAAAAATTTTCGTATGTACATTGACATATTATATTTAAGGAAGATATAATAATATATTTAATCCAATTTAATCTAAAACAGGAAGGGGGGATACCCTTGGCGATTGTGGTAGAAGTCCAGGAAAGCCTGGAAAAGGCTCTCAAGGTGCTGAAAAAAAAGATGCAGCTTGACGGGCTTCAGCGGGAACTGAAAAATCGTCGCTTTTACGAAAAACCAAGCATAAAAAAACGACGGAAGATGCAGGAGGCTGAACGTAGACGACGTAAAGCCAGACGTAGACGTCACTGATAATTTAACCGTTAAAAGAGCCGGATTTAGTCCGGCTCTTTTACTTATCACATTGCAGCAGATTCTAACAGTATCTGATTTTTATTGAACCTTTTATTTAAACCTTCTTTCCTATCAAGACCCTGTCGTTGCCTGACAGATCTTTTCTGATCTCTACACATTTATACATTCCGGTATCTTCGATCATCTGAAAGACATTCTCCCCCTGATCGTATCCAATTTCACAGATAAACCATGCCCCTTTTCGAAGTACATGGGGAACGGTTTTTATAAGTTTTTCAATATCTTCAAGTCCACCTTTTCCGCTATAGAGTGATCTCTTCGGCTCATATTTGCATATTTCTTTTGCCAGAAGCCTTTTGTCCTTTTTGGCCACGTAAGGTGGATTACTGACAACCAGATGAAATCCCCGTTCTGTGCCGGATATCCCTTTTTCAGACTGTGAAATGCCGATTTCGCACAATTTAAAGGGCTCAGTCCAGTCCGCCTGTACCAGGCTTACCCTTGATTCCACTCCATGTCTTCTTGCATTTTGATGTGCTACAATCAGTGCGGAGAATGACCTGTCTGTTGCCACCAAAAAGGCTTCCGGAATCTCGCTGGCAAGTGTTAATGCAAGTATGCCGCAACCCGTCCCCAAGTCTAAGATACGTGGGCTATGCCATCTTTCCTGCTCCGCAATAGCAAGCGTGATCTCCACAATTTGCTCAGTCTCAGGTCGGGGTATCAGGGTATCCCTGGTTACGCGAAAAGGAAGGGACCAGAATTCCCTCTGCTGCAAAATATAGGCATTGGGTTCATGCATTGCCCTTCGAGCGACAAGGGCCATATACTTTTTGTTTACCGGGTCTTCAATGAAAAAATCAGGATTCATATGAAGCCAGATCTGTTCCTTTCCCAGAAGATGGGCCAGCAGAATCTCAGCTTCCAGTTGCGGATTTTCTATGTGGGCTTGCGAAAGTTGTTTAGCGGCTGCCAAAAGCGTTCGGGCTATTTTCATCTGAGCTTTGGGCCAGGGTCTGTGCCTGATAGTGAGTCCCCAGTGCCTCTATAATTTCGTTTATATCACCCTCCATTATGGCCTCAAGACGGTAAAGGGTAAGATTTATTCGATGATCAGTCATTCTGCCTTGGGGAAAGTTGTAGGTGCGTATACGCTGACTCCGGTCCCCTGTGCCCACCATGCTTCGTCGTTCACTTGAGACTTGGGATTGTTGTTCCGTGCGTTTTAAATCCAGCAGACGCGCATAGAGTACCTTCATGGCCTTGGCCCTGTTTTTATGTTGCGAGCGCTCATCCTGACACTGTACTACCAGTCCTGTTGGCAGGTGGGTGATACGTACTGCAGATTCTGTCTTGTTTACATGCTGCCCCCCTGCTCCCGAAGCTCGGTAGACGTCAATCCTAAGATCAGCAGGATCAATATCTACGTCGACATCATCGGCTTCAGGCAGTACAGCCACTGTGACGGCTGATGTGTGTATGCGTCCCTGGGTCTCTGTGTCAGGGACCCTCTGGACCCTGTGAGTGCCACTTTCGTATTTCAGGCGGCTGTATACCCTGTCTCCGGAGACAAGAGCAATAATCTCCTTGAATCCACCGCCTCCGGTTAAATGAGCATTAAGCACCTCCACTTTCCAATTTTCTTGTTCAGCATAACGACTGTACATGCGGAACAGATCCGCAGCGAAAAGAGCGGCCTCATCTCCACCTGTCCCGGCCCTTACTTCCAAAAGCACGTTCCTTTCATCATTGGAATCTTTAGGCAGTAGGAGGCGTTTTATATGATCCTCAAGTTCCCGACTTTTCTCTTCCAGTACCTCGAGTTCTGAATGTGCGAGCTTCCGGATCTCCAAATCAGGATCACCAAGCAAAACCTTGTTTTCATCAATTTGTTCAAGTATATTAAGGTATTGGCGATAAGACTGGACTATTACCCTTAAATCGGCATGCCTTTTTGCGATTTTCTGATATCTCTTTTGGTCTTTAAGTAAATCGGGATCGCTGAGTTCTTGCTCTAAGGCCAGGTATTTATTTTCTAATTCTTGAAGTTTAGCTAGCATTTAAAGGGCTGTGTTAAAATGGAAAAGCCGGCATGGCATATGTAATGATGTCTTTATATTATTAAAGTCGTAGCCTGAATGTAGAAAATATTTGTAGCAAAGCATGTGCTATCCTGACTTAGGCCTGCCTTTCCGGTTTCTCACCATACCTGCGGTAGAATTTTTCCACTCTCCCGGCGGTATCAACAAGTTTCTGTTTGCCGGTAAAGAAAGGGTGGCACTTTGAGCATATCTCTACTTTTATTTCTTTCTTGGTTGAACCTATCTCAAATTCATTACCACAGGCACATCTTACCTTAGCTTTATAATATTTTGGATGAATATTTTCCTTCATGTTTTCTTATAGCTCCTATTGGTTTTCACTATTTTTAATAACTATACTACAAAAGGTGTTTTCGTTCAAAATACTACTGAGATGATCAATTTACTAAATGATTTTAATTTTGAAAGGCCCAAAATTAATAAAATCAAATAACATACCGATTTATCTGTTCATAGATGCTAAAAACTCATCGTTGTTTTCCGTGCCCCTCATTTTGTCTAAAAGGAACTCCATGCTGTCTACCGGATTTAAAGGTGATAGGAGCTTTCGCAAAATCCAGATTCGATTCAACACATCCATGGGAAGCAGCAACTCCTCTTTTCTGGTACCGGAGTGGTTGATATCAATTGAAGGGAAAATCCTTTTGTCAGTAAGCTTTCTGTCTAAATGTATCTCCATGTTTCCAGTACCCTTAAACTCTTCAAATATGACCTCGTCCATTCGGCTGCCCGTATCCACAAGCGCAGTGGCAATTATAGTAAGGCTACCCCCTTCTTCAATGTTTCTGGCAGCCCCGAAAAAGCGCTTGGGTTTCTGAAGCGCATTTGAGTCCACACCTCCGGACAGAATCTTGCCGCTGGGGGGCACTACGGTGTTATAGGCCCTGGCCAGTCTCGTTATGCTGTCTAAAAGTATCACCACATCACGCTTGTGTTCCACTAAACGCTTGGCCTTTTCAATAACCATTTTAGAGACCTGAACATGCCGCTGAGCAGGCTCATCAAATGTCGAACTTACAACCTCAGCTTTGACCAAACGCTGCATATCCGTGACTTCTTCCGGTCTTTCATCTATGAGAAGTACGATCAATAAAACCTCTGGATAATTTCTGGAAATACTGTTTGCGATATTTTGCAGCAGCATCGTCTTGCCAGTTCGGGGGGGTGCGACTATAAGTCCTCTTTGGCCCTTACCGATTGGAGTCATCAAATCCATTATCCTGGCGGAATAGTTACCTGAATCGGTCTCTAGTCTGAGATGCTCATCTGGATAGAGAGGAGTAAGGTTATCAAAAATTACCTTATCAAGAGATGCCTCAGGCACATCATAGTTAAGAGATTCTACCTTTAACAGTGCAAAATATCGCTCCCCTTCTTTTGGAGGACGGATCTGGCCGGAGACAGTGTCGCCGGTTTTTAAGGCAAAACGTCTGATTTGTGATGGAGATACATATATGTCATCCGGGCCTGGCAGGTAATTGTAGTCTGAGCTGCGGAGAAAACCAAATCCATCCTGAAGTATCTCCAATACACCCTCACCATATACAGACCCATTATTAGTAGTCTGCGCCTTGAGTATAGCAAAAATGATCTCCTGCTTACGCATCCCGCTGGGAGACTCTACGCCTATATCTCTTGCTATTTTATATAGTTCACCTATGCCTTTACGCTTTAAATCCGCTAAAATTAATGTCTTCGCTTTATTTGTCTTTGATATTTTTGGCATGGTTTTACCTCTACGGAATTTACGTATAGTTTAAAAAGTCTGCGGGAATAAACTTTTTTAAGAGATTCAAATTGTAATAAACTCTCAAAAAGATAATAGAAAATGGACCTAAACTAACCGCCTTGGGGGGATCTTTTGATGAAATGCATGCAGCTAGACCCCGGACGATAATTATTTTTTATTATGAAGTGGAACGGTTTTCGCGGAATTTGGATCCCGGACAATTAGAAGCAGAAAGGCTTTCAATAATTATAAGTACCACAACTTTTATTTGTCAAGCCTAAATAATGAAATAATGAATTAAATACTTCCATTGAAACCCGATAACTCAATAACTTATAACTATTTAATAGCTTCTAAAAGCTAAATATTGTACATTAATAATACAATGACGGAATTGTCAATATCTTTTTATGTCAACTGCATCTTTCCAGCCCAGACGTGAATTCAATCGCACCAAAAGAGTCAAGACTTCATTTACCGGTGTAGGAACTCCAAGTTCTCCGCCCATTCTAGTGATGGCTCCATTAATGTAATCGATTTCAGTAGGCCTGTTCTTGATACGGTCCTGGAGCATGGAAGACCTGTTTTCGGCTGTGGTCTTACACACTGAATCAACCATATTATGGGCCTCTTCAAGTGAAAGGTCCAAAACAATGCCCTTCTTTAAAGACAACGTCCATGCCTCTGTAATTGCGAGTTTTTGAAGTCGTAAGGACTCCGGATGTTGTAATAATTTCCCATTGGTAAGGCCACAGAGGGCCGTCAATGCATTTATCCCCACATTGACAATCAGTTTGCGCCATATGTGAGGATAGATGTCTTCAACTACCCGAGAGGGCCAACCCGCATTGTTCAGTAAAGTCGTTAAAGAATTTAAACTCTCTTCGGCTTCGAAATTCCGGGTCACTAATCCAAGCGTTGTAGGACCACTCCCAGCATGGCGAATACGGCCCTCCTTAAGTAAAGTCGCCCCCTGAGACGTAACTCCGAGGGCAATCCGTTCCGGTTTTACAATTTGAAAAAGTGTGGATTCATGCCCTATACCGTTTTGCAGAGTAATAATCAGAGTTTCCGGTCCTATCAAGGGACCTATACGTTTCACTGCATCGGCGGTCTGAGCGGCCTTGACCAACAATATCACCCAGTCCTGAGGACCGAAAGACTCTGGTTTTGCAGTAATATCCGGGAAGACAGTCCATGACTCATTAGCGGACACGACCTGTATCCCGGCCTTTTTAAGCCTCTCAACACGATACGGCTTGTAATCAAGCAAGGAAGCAGGGCAATCTTGTCTGTTAAGCACTGCAGCCAAAAGACAACCCATAGCCCCGGGCCCTACAATTGTGAGCTTGAATTGATTTTGATCTTGCATTGTCTAGACCAGCCTAGATTTCATTAAAAAAGAAAATCGTCAAGTCTTTTCAACCAGGCAGGAAGCCTGAACCTCCCAGATGAAGGATGAAGAGGCGGTAATAGATCCTCTCTCATCGCCTCCCATACAAAAGCCCCTTCATTGTCTTCCTTAGGTATAACTATTTCTCCGGTTTGCTGGTCTACTGGCACCAATGCTATTCCCTGAGGAATAATAAAATCCTTTTTTATTACTTCGTCTTTTGTCCCCGACATGAAAGATGTCCAAATTGGGCATGCGACTCTGCCCCCGGTTTCCATTTCCCCTAATGATTTCTTGTCTTCCCGACCGACCCACACCGCTGTCACAACTTCAGGTGTAAATCCAATAAACCACGCATCTCTGTAATTATCAGTAGTACCAGTCTTACCGCCCGCTGGAATTCCAAGTGTCCTGGCACTGCTACCTGTACCATTCTGGATTACCCCCCTGAGGAGTTGAACCATCTGAAAAGCAGTTAACGGGTCAACTGCTTCTTTAAAAACCGGTTCAAGCTGTTCTATCATTTCTCCTTTTCGGTTTAGAACTGCCTGAATAAATTGAGGTTTAATATTCTTGCCCAGATTGGGAAAGGTGCTGAAGGCCCTTGCCATCTCTATCGGGGTCACCTCCGAAGAACCCAGGGCAAGCGACAGATTGTTTGCCAGGGGTGTCTCTATCCCCATACGCTTTGCCATATTGTGAATAGAGTTCAATCCTATTACTCTTGCGATTTTTATTGAAATGATATTTCTAGAGTATGTGAGGGCCGTCCTTATCGTGATAGGTCCCATATAGGTCTTATCGAAATTCTCCGGCTCCCACATGTTTTGAGAATCCGCTCCGGGCAATGAAATCGGCTCATCCACAACTATTGTATTTGGAGCTATAAGTCCATTGGATAGAGCGGCTGTATATATTATTGCCTTAAAGGCGGACCCCGGCTGCATCCTGCCTTGGGTTGCCAGGTTGAATTGGGATTTACTAAAGTCATTGCCTCCCCAAAGTGCCTGAACAGCACCGGTTTCCGCCTTAATTGCCACAAGAGCCGCCTGAATAGACTGGTTCAGATCAGCATCTTCTGTATGTCTCTTGCGCCAGCTGTCAAGACCCTGAAGCACTGATTCATTTGCTTTGATTTGCCAGTCGCTTTTCAGAGTAGTGATTACGGTCAGACCGTCCGTCAGAAGTCTTTCCTCGCCATACCTTGTTTCTAGTTCCTTTCTCACTTCTGAAAGGAAATAATCAGTACCCGGTGGAGGGTCCAGGGTCTCTCTCTTAAGACGAATAGGGGTCTTTTTTGCTTCTTCTGCCTCATCTAGAGTAATATAGCCTTCCTCTATCATCCGTCTCAGCACATAATTCTGGCGCTTCTTGGCAAGTTCCATATGTTTTGTTGGATCATACCGGCTCGGGGCCTTGGGCAAGCCGGCAAACAGGGCGCATTCAGCAAGATTCAGGTCGTCTACATGTTTTGCGAAATAGGTCCTGGCAGCACTTTCTACTCCATAGGCTCCCTGCCCGAAATATATCTCATTCAAATATATGTTCAGAATTTCGTCTTTAGTAAGTGCAGCATCTATCTGCCAAGCCAAAATTGCCTCTTTAACCTTGCGTAACCAACTCTTTTCCGGGGTTAAAAGTAAGGATCTTGTTACCTGCTGCGTAATAGTACTCGCTCCCTGCACTATACCACCCGCCTCCATATTTTTTACTACCGCCCGAATGACTCCCATAAAATCAATGCCGGGATGTTCGTAAAAACGCGCGTCCTCAGCCGCCAGAAAGGCCTGTACCAGTTTTTCCGGCATTCGGCAGAACGGGACAGGCCATCTTTTTTCCTTATACCAGTATGCAATAGGACGATGGTCAGAATCGAGCACTTCCGTGACCATGGGAGGACTGTAAGATTTCAGGCTTGAGATTTCAGGAAGGCCCAAAAGCATGTACCCTATTATAAAACTACCTATTAACAAAAACACTACAAGGGCTGAACCAAGAAGGATTCCCAACAGGGGACGATAGTCCCGTACAACCGGTCTTCTGAATTTTTTTCTGCGAGTTTTAGCCATAGATCATCTTATATAAACATAGTATAACATCTAGGCAACTACAGGGCAGGGGAAGGTCATGCCAAATTCAAAATTCTTGAAGGCTTTCGATCTCTGTGTTAAACAAGGTCTTAACTGATCGGGGCGTAGCGCAGCCTGGAAGCGCATCTGCTTTGGGAGCAGAGGGTCGGAGGTTCAAATCCTCTCGCCCCGACCATTCCTTCTTTTTCTTCTAAAGGCCTTTGCATCCAGATTAATCCACTTATTATTTAATGCAGAAATCTTGAAATATGATTGGATTTGTTGGGCAAGAGGCAAAAGCGACCTGGCCGAATATTGGCGCGGTATCATAAAAACTCAGAGAAATAACTATGAACAAAGAGCCTTATAAGTGCAATAAATGTGGAACCTGGATAGATAAACATAAACTATGCATTGTTGATGATACCTATTTCTGCTCAAGATGTATGTACGGAGATATCGAACCTGTTGAAATTTATCCGATCGGCATCGTAAAAAATAATTTAATTAAATCTCAAAAGGGTTTTGGTGTGGTCGGAGAAGACAAGATATCTAAAATCATACTTTTCCCGACTCAAAAAAAATTTATGTATAAACTCGAGGATGAAAAATATATTACCATTATTTATTATCTCCACAAGTCAGGACCGGTCAAATCCATATTTAATAGGGGGCTTGATGGAAAATTGGTTGGAGTTTTTGCTTCTCGTACCCCAAACAGACTTTCCAAAATAGCTATTCAAAATGTCAAACTAATAAAAATCAATGGAACGGTACTGTATGTTGAAGGTCTTGATGCTATTAATGGAAGTCCTGTGCTTGACATCAAATTAAAAATGGATCTTATAAAATCAGGATCATAGGTAGTTTACAATTAAATATATTTCCCTTGAGCAATTTTTAAACTCTATTAAACATACTCTTAAGCCGTCCCTTTAAAAAGCGAACTGGATAAAATTTTACAGGTTTAAGTATCAAGGGTAACGTTAATCCTGTTATGTCAAAATCCTCTGGTTGTGCCGATGGATAACTCAATTCATGGATATGGGCTCCGGGAAGTCCCCGTTTTTGGGATTCCAGCCACAAGGGCACACTATATGGATGAAGTCTCAAAATATTGTACAAGGCAGTGTCCATGGCCACAGGATTTGACGACACTCCGAGCAAGGACAGGCCGAATGGATCTCCGTCGACAGGACCGGTCCGTTGCATTATATCTACTCCATCGATCAGATTAACAGTTTCCGGCAGGGCCTGCATAACTTCGATTAGTAAACTCTCAAAAAGATTGGATCTGTCACCATATCGACAGTGTACCAAGGCCTTGCGAAAACCTACTACGCATCCGAAGAAATTTTTCACTGCCGCTGTAACCCGTAGCTGAGAATGGGCCTTTAGCTTTGCCACATTAACAATCAAATCCTTATCCAGGGCCTTTTGTGAAATACCTATAGATATCCCGCATGCAAGACGAATCTTTATGGGTAGGCCAAGGTTTATTATTTCTGCCCGCAAACCATTGAGCGCTTCTGTAAGACCATTTGCATTTGCCACCTTCTTCGCAGTACCGAATGCAGGAGAATCGCCTACAGTGACCTGGGCGCCACGGTCGAGAAAATATTCACAGACAGCCCTGACCACAATTGGATGAGTGGTGGCCAGGGCCTTTTTAGGTGTAAGCAGATTGGGTTTTACCAGTACTTTAGTATTCCGGGGAATACGGCACTTGATAGTTTCTAAGAGCATATCAACTGATTTTCGGATAGATTTCAGCTCGTATGTGCTGATCCGGCAGAGGGCTACTGGAATCGTCATAAATCAGTTGTTTCCGGGTGTTATTTTAATAATGAATGGTATTTGTTTTGCTGGTATCATGAGCTCCTGATCATTCCTGTTAATCTTTCTATCTCCATAGTCTTTTTATAATCCATGCCCCAACTTTATGGAATTTTTTTATGATCCTTGCATTAAATCAATATTACCCTGCTTTATGCCGAAATATCATTATGAGAACATGAAGAACCAGCACAGAAGAATTCAGTCTATCATTTTTGTCTGTTTATTAATAAAGGCCGGATTGATTATTTCAGACAAAGACGAATTCAAGATCCCAGGATTAAAATAGTGAATGACTTAAACTATGTGATAAAGGAATATGCTTTATCTCCTTGGTCTGTACTCGAACAGTACAGGATTGAAGAAATTCTGAGATATGATCGCTTCAGTATTACTTATAAGGCCTTTAATATTAAATTGGATCTGCCTGTCAACATAAAGGAGGCCCTGCCACATGATTTAGTAATAAGAAAATCAGACAACAAGATACTTGCCAAATTCCCTTCGGATGAGGATGTCTTCCGGAAGCAACTCGAATACTTCGTAGAAACAGCAGAAACTCTCGCCAAGTTCAACCATCCAAACATTGTACGGGTGTTAGGGTCCTTTAAGACCAACGGGACCGCATATATGGTCATGTCTCACGAGAATGGTGAAACTCTCAGACAGCAGCTTGACCATATGGGGCCTGACAAAACTATGCCGGAAGAACGGATCAAGCCCTGGTTGAAAGATATCCTTTGCGCTTTAAAGGCCTTACATGAAAAGGGAATCTATCATAAAAATATCAGGACAGATTCAATTTTTTTGAAAAAAGACGGCTCTGCCATGCTCATCGATTTTGGGGCGGCAGATTATGATGTCAAAAAAGAATTCCATAATCAAAATGCCGCTTCATCTGACGAACATTCACCTGAATATTTGCATGCGTATGAAGAAAAAGACGGTTTATGGGCGGACATTTATTACCTCGGTAATGTGATATATGAATGTGTGACAGGACAAAAACTCCCAGACATCCAAGTACGGATTCAATCATCAATTAATAACGAATCAGATCCAGATATAGAAGCATTAAAACAGGCTGTTTATAGAGGTTACAGTAAGGACTTTTTGGACACTACAGCGCTTGCTATTTCTTGTAATGCAACTGATCGACAATCTGCGATAGATGCATCAGAAAAATTAATTCTGATAAGTGATAATTACGTAACGGCAAAAGAAAAACCAACTATAAAAATAGATGAAGAAAACAATGCTTCCAAACATGTGAAGACCTGTGACGAGGAAATTATCCTGGAAATGGAGGATACAGATGAAGACACAGAGGCAAAAGAAGATGGGGTTGCAGATAAACCTGGTGTATTTGAGCATGTTCAGGTTGACGACCATGGAAAACTACAGGAAAAAGATAAAAAAGGTAGACTGCTCAAGGTAGTGTCGGTATTTAGTCTTATAGTTGGTCTCTTGGCAGTGATTCTTTTTGTTTTTTTGAGACCCGGCCTTAAAGTTGTAAGCAAGCCAAGCGCATCGGCTGTTTTTTTAGATAAAAATTATATAGGAGAAACCCCTCTGAGTACTAAGAGGTGGATGTGCGGAAAACATATAATTACTGTCAAAAAAAAGGATTATAACAATTATGAACAAAGTATCAAAATGTCATTGGGAAAGACTAAAAAAATTTATGCAGAACTCTCTTCTGATGCCCACGCAAACAATCCGTATGCTAGTCTTGTAATAAAAACTTTACCTGAAGGAGCAACAGTACTCGTTGATGGAAAAGAAAAAGGCGTCACACCATTATATTTAAAAAATGTTGAGCATGGATTACATACTATAAAATTTAC
>DQXT01000038.1 GCA_011042225.1 Deltaproteobacteria bacterium
ACACATCTTGTATTCAGCAATGTCAAGATTAATAAAGGCCTTTCAGATGATCTATTCCAGTTTACTCCGCCTCGGGGTGTAGAAATCTACCGTGCAGATGATTCAAAGGATTAACGTCAGGAGAACAGAATGTCCAATGAAAGTTTAGCTGAAGAAATCCGTGAATTGGCAAAGGATAAAAACGCCGTCATTCTCGCTCACAATTACCAGATGCCTGAGATTCAAGATATCGCGGACCTCACCGGAGATTCTCTGGCCCTGAGTATCCAGGCATCAGAGACTGAAGCCGATATCATAATATTTTGCGGAGTCCGTTTTATGGCTGAGACCGCCGCCATTATATGCCCGGATAAAAAGGTGATACTGCCTGTAAAAAACGCGGGCTGTGGTATGGCGGATATGCTGAACGCTTCAGAACTCAAGGCCGAGAAAGCAAAATATCCCGGCGTGCCTGTAGTCACGTATGTAAATTCTACAGCGGAAGTAAAGGCGGAAAGCGATATCTGCTGCACCTCAGCAAACGCAGTGCAGGTCGTCAAATCTTTAAAGGCAACCGCAGTCCTCATGACCCCGGACAAAAATTTGGCCATGTGGGCGCAGAGGCACACAGATCAAAAGATCCATTATTGGCCAGGCTATTGTCCGATTCACAATGAACTCACTATTGATCAGATCAAGAAGGCAAAAGCCGCTCACCCCGAGGCCCTGCTGATGGCCCATCCCGAGTGTGTTCCCGAGGTGCTGGATATGGCGGAAGCGGTAAAGAGCACCAGCGGCATGCTCACCTTTGCAGCTGAATCCAAGGCAAAGGAATTCATTGTTGCTACAGAGGTAGGACTTTTACATCAGTTGAAAAAGCAAAACCCGGAGAAGCATTTTTATGCCGCTTCCCCTGAGATGATCTGTAAAGACATGAAAAAAACAGGCCTGAAGGAGTTGTTGGGGGCGCTTCAGAAAGAAGGACCGGTGATTACTTTGCCCGAACCGATTCGTTTAAGAGCCCTCAAGGCCGTAGAACGTATGATGGCCGTGCCTCGGGACTGAACTTCCATCAAAAAATCAATGGTCAGTTGTACCGGCCGGTTTCGATTTATTGATATGGTTCATGCCGAGTAAAATGCATTATTTGCCCCCTCCCCTTTTATATGAATTTATCTGACAAAAAGATATTTGCTACTATTTTCTTCTCCATTTTTACGTCTGTTACAGGCGTAGGGATAGTAGTCCCGCTTCTCCCGGTCTATGCCCATAATCTCGGAGCCAGTGGTCTGTATATAAGCATGATCTTCGGTGCGTTCTCCCTTTCACGAACTTTTCTACTTCCATATTTTGGCAAGACTTCAGACAGAAAAGGGCGCAAGCCGTTTATTGTCGCAGGCATGCTTGGCTATACATTGGTTTCGATTGCATTCATATTTTCATCCGATGTCAATTCATTGATTGCCATACGATTTTTACAGGGTATGGCGTCTGCCATGATCATGCCGGTTGCGCAGGCATATATAGGAGATATCACCCCTGAAGGGAGCGAGGGTTTCTATATGGGTCTTTTTAACCTGTCCCTGTTTCTTAGCCTGAGCATCGGCCCTATTGCAGGCGGAGTAATCAGTGATAGATTCAGCCTTAATTCAGCCTTTGCGTCTATGGGTATACTCGCAATTATAGGCTGTATGTTAAGCCTTTTCTTGTTGCCGCCTGTAAATTCTGAAAGGATTGAGAGAAGGGATAAATCGCCGGCTTTGATTACCGGACTATTAAGGGACAGGGTTGTAGCAGGACTGTTCATTCTAAGACTTTGCTATATATTCTGTATTGGAATCATATGGTGCTTCCTGCCCGTTTATGTAAATTTAGAATTCGGGTTCTCAAGTTCTTTGATCGGAATTCTTGTCATGCTGGGAGTATGTATAAGCGGAATGTTGCAGGTGCCGATGGGCTTACTGGCTGACCGGCTTAACAAAAAGTATATGATTATATCCGGCTGTCTGATAATCGTGTACGCAATATATTCATTTTCATGGGCAGATGGATTTTGGGATATAATTGTTGCCGATATACTCTTTGGAGTTGGAGGCGGATTGTCAACTCCTCCGGTAATGGCGCTTTGTGTAATAAAAGGTAATGATACCAAATCCATGGGATCAATAATGGGGCTTCTGACAATGGGACACAGCCTCGGAATGTTGCTAGGTTCTTTTTTTGCCGGTATTATCATGGATTATTTTGGTCTCAAGAATGCGTTCCCCCTGGGCGCAATAATAATGACGGCAGGGATATTGTCTTTCATCCTTTTGATACGGGGGCAAAAGTTGATTTCACGAATCAATGTGCCTAAATAGATTCTTTATCTACTTTCAATATTGATGGGATTCTCATAGTGCTCCACATATTTTTTCTAAAAACCGGGTTGACTTATTCAGATCAAAGGGCTAAAAATTTTTTAGATAGTTTCTTAAAATCAATTTCAATTAGCAAATTATGCAACTTACTACTTGTGAATGAACAGGCCTTAATTCCACTATGGAGGGTAATAAGATATGGCTGAACAGGCAATAAAACTTGGTGGAAAAAGAAAAAGTATTTTTATTGATAAAGTAAAAAAACTTCTTCCCGAGGGTGGAAATCTTAACCTTTGTCTGACGTGTGGTGCCTGTTCGTCCGGCTGTCCGGCAACGGGTCTAGAAAATATGGACCCGCGAAAATTTTTGCGCATGGCTGCCCTTGGGCTGGATGAAGAATTAACAAGTACACCATGGATATGGATGTGTACCATGTGTTACAGGTGTGTTTATGCGTGTCCAATGAAAATTGATATACCGGCCTTGGTATATGCTGCTAGAGCCAGCTGGCCTAGAGAAAAAAGGCCTAAGGGGCTTGTCGGATCATGCGATATGGCATTAAGAAATATGAGCCGCAGCGCCATGGGGACACCACCTGAAGATTTTGCTTTTGTGGTTGGAGATGTTCTCGAGGAATATAGAGAGGCGCAGCCTGAGTTTAAAGAAATGAAAGCACCTATTGACAAAAAAGGCGCTCACTTCTTCTTGAATCAAAATTCCAGAGAACCTGTAACAGAACCGGATGAGATGGTCCCTTTATGGAAGATTCTTCATCTAGTGGGTGCTGATTGGACTTATGGATCAAAGGGATGGGCCGCAGAAAATTACTGTATGTTTCTTGCCGATGATGATTCATGGAAGAAAATTATCGAAACAAGTATAGACGCTGCGAAAGAGCTTGGATGTAAGGTCTTTCTCAATACTGAATGAGGGCATGTAACCTATGCAGTCCGGTACGGACTGAAAAAATTCAATATAGAGAATGACATGGAGATCGCCTGCATGTACCAATATTATGCCAAATGGATCAGAGAAGGAAAGCTGAAGGTAAATTCCGACTGGAATAAAGATTTAAAAGTCAAATTTACTGTTCAAGACCCGTGTCAGATTGTTCGCAAATCCTATGGAGATGTCGTTGCTGATGACCTGCGTTATGTGGTTAAGTCGGTTGTGGGCGAAGAAAATTTTATTGATATGACCCCGAACAAATCAAACAATTACTGTTGCGGTGGCGGTGGCGGTGCTCTTCAGTCTGGATATAAAAAACAGCGTTTACAGTATGGAATGGTAAAAGATAAACAGATTAAGGCTACCAAGGCAGATTATTGTATTGCCGCATGTCATAATTGTCACTCGCAGATTCATGAATTAAGTAAGTATTATGGAGGAAATTATTCGGTAGTTCACTTGTGGACATTGCTTTGCTTATCTCTTGGAATACTTGGTGAAAATGAACGCGCGTACCTAGGCGATGATCTTAAAAAAGTTGCTGTGTATGGTGCCTAAAGAGTGGCTCAGGAAGGACTCGACCCTGAAATATGATATTTTTATTCCGGATAGTAGCCCTGAAAGTAAAAGGAGATCAAAAAGGTCCATGAATTGAGAGATGCCCGGCAAAAGTTATGGCATCGGCCCTAGCGACGGATTTTTAAGAGGGAGATATTTTCATGTCAAATGACATAAAAGGATCGGTGATGGTTGTTGGTGGAGGGATTGCAGGGATGCAAGCCGCTCTGGATCTGGCGAATTCGGGCTTCCTAGTACACATTGTTGAAAAATCCGCTGCCATCGGTGGTGTGATGAGTGCTCTGGATAAGACCTTTCCCACAAATGATTGTGCCATGTGAATTATATCTCCTAAACTGGTCGAGGTCGGCCGGCATCTGAACATCAATCTCATCACCCTGGCGGATGTGGAATCCGTTGAGGGTGAAGCGGGGAATTTTACAGTAACTGTCCGCGAACGTCCCCGCTATGTGGACATGGATAAATGTATCGCCTGCGGGATATGTGCTGAAAGATGCCCCCGCAAGGTCAAGGACGAATACAACCAGGGCCTTGCTCAACGCAAGGCCATCTACTTGCAATATGCCCAGGCAGTACCTCTTAAATATGTGATTGATTCGGATAACTGTATCTATTTTAAGAAAAAGGGCAGATGCAGGGCCTGCGAAAAGTACTGTCCGGCAGGTGCAATTGATTTTACACAAAGAGAAAAGATCCACAAAATCAAAGTAGGCTCTGTTGTCTTGTCCACCGGCTTTAAATCCTTTAATCCCAGTGGATATGATATTTATGGATACGACAGCCTTCCGAATGTCATCACAAGCATGGAATTTGAGCGGATATTGAGTTCTTCCGGTCCTTTTCATGGTCATCTTCAGCGTCCTTCCGATAATGAGCCGCCCCAAAAAATTGCGTGGCTTCAGTGCATAGGGTCTCGCGATTTACATGCCGGTTGCCATGAATATTGCTCGAGCGTCTGCTGTATGTATGCGATTAAAGAGGCGATCATTGCCAAGGAGCATGCCGGAAATGACCTGGATACCGCCATCTTTTTCATGGATATGAGAACTCCCGGAAAGGGGTTCGACAGATATTACGATCGAGCCGGGAAAGAGGCAGGGGTCCGATTCATAAGGTCAAGGGTTCATTCTATCGAACGTGCCGGGGGACCGGGTTCTGATGATTTGAAAATTATATATGTGAATAAAGACGGGAGGCGGATTGAAGAAGTTTTCAACCTGGTAGTGCTTTCAACCGGTATTGAAATATCGGAAGAAATGCGAAAACTGGCCCAAGACCTCGGAATTGAACTCGATATTCATGGGTTTGCCAAAACCAGTTCCTTTACACCGGTTGCCACTTCCAGGCCGGGTATCTTTGCCTGTGGCGCATTTGCCGGCCCGAAGGATATCCCCCAATCGGTCATGGAATCATCGGCTGCGTCTTCGGCCTGTTCCGTACTCCTTGCCGATTCGCGAAATACGCTTACACAGGAAAAGACCTATCCGCCTGAAGATCCGATTATTTATGAAGAACCCAGGATTGGGGTCTTTGTATGCCACTGCGGCATCAATATCGGAGGGGTCGTAGATGTGCCAGCGGTCCGCGACTATGCCGAAACCCTGCCCAATGTGGTCTACGTGGCTGACAACATGTTTACATGCAGCCAGGATACGCAGGGGCTTATACGGGATGCCGTGAAGAAAAACCGTCTGAATCGTGTAGTTGTTGCTGCCTGTACTCCCCGTACCCATGAACCCCTTTTCCAGGAAACAATCAGGGATGGCGGTCTGAATCCATATCTCTTTGAATTCGCCAATATAAGGGACCAGGATGCGTGGGTACATCAGAAGGAGCCGGAAAAGGCCACTGAAAAGGCCAAGGACATGGTGAGGATGTCTGTGACCAAGGCTGCGCTGCTTGAACCCATAGAACCTCTGCTTTTAGAAAATAGGCACGAGGCGCTCATTATCGGAGGGGGCGCAGCCGGTATGACTGCCGCCTTGGACTTGGCCGACCAGGGATTTAAGACCTTTATTGTGGAACAAAATCAAAAACTTGGAGGACATGCAAAACATGTCAAAAGGACATGGAAAGGTGAAGATGGAAGGGCCTTTCTTTCAGACCTAATAGGCC
The DNA here is from genome assembly GCA_011042225.1 of Deltaproteobacteria bacterium. Classification (GTDB taxonomy): domain Bacteria; phylum Desulfobacterota; class Dissulfuribacteria; order Dissulfuribacterales; family UBA3076; genus UBA3076. The sequence continues at coordinate 5,982 of DQXT01000038.1, forward strand.
GTGTGCAGGCCCATAAGCAAATCGAGGTGTTGCTGGATGCTGAAATCAGCCATGTATCCGGGTTTATAGGTAATTTTAAAACTACAGTAATGACCGGATCCGCTAAACGGGAAATTGAGCATGGTATTATCATTTTGGCCGTTGGCGCCGAACCCCTTAAGCCTGATGAATATCTATACGGGCAGAACGAGCGGGTTATGAAATGGCATGAGCTTGAAGAGCTCTTTGAAAAAGAGCCTGAGAGGCTTGAGCAGACCGAGGCGATTGCCTTTATCCAGTGTGTGGGGTCCAGAGAACCCGAACGTCCCTACTGCTCAAAGTTTTGCTGTACATCATCCTTGCAGCAGTCCATTGATTTCAAGACACGAAAACCCGATTTGAACGTGTATATACTCTATCGTGATATCCGCGCTTATGGACAGAGAGAGCAATTATACAAAAAGGCCAGGGAATTGGGTATAATATTCATTCGTTACTCTCTTGATGAAAAGCCTTTGGTAGAAAGAACCCTGATCGATGGCAAAGACAAACTGAAAATTACCGTCAGAGACCAAATACTTGGTATCCCCGTTGAACTCCGGGTGGATTATCTGAACCTGGCCACGGCCATTATCCCGAAAGGCGATGAAAAACTTGCCAAGATTCTGAAAGTGCCGCTCAACGAAGATGGCTTCTTCCTTGAGGCGCACATGAAACTGAGGCCGGTAGATTTTGCCACCGACGGGATATTTGTATGCGGTTTAGCTCACTACCCCAAACCCCTTGAGGAATCCATAGTCCAGGCGAAGGCGGCCGCTGCCAGAGCCGCATCAGTGTTAATCAAAGATTCAGTGGAAGTTGAGCCCACTATTTCAGTGGTCGACCAGGGAAAATGCATCGGCTGCGGGCTCTGCGAGATATCCTGTCCCTTTGGAGCCATACACCTTGTCCGGGTCACAGGACAGGGATACAGGGCTGAAAACATATCGGCCCTTTGTAAGGGTTGCGGTATTTGTGCCGCCGCCTGTCCGCAAAAGGCCATTGACATGAAACACTTCCGTGATCGGCAGATACTTGCAATGATTGAGGCAGGGGGAAGCAGGTAAGCCGCAGGCCGCGGTTTGTAAACCACGAATCGCTGGCTGTGATTGAATAAAGGCAGATAATATGGAAATGAAAAAACCATTTGAACCAAAAATTCTGGCATTTCTATGTAACTGGTGCGCCTATGCAGGTGCTGATTTGGCAGGGGTTTCCAGGCTCCAGTATCCTCCGACTCTCCGCTCAATTCGGGTAATGTGTTCAGGCCGGGTTGATCCTGTCTATATTACGGATGGCCTGAAAAGCGGTTTTGACAGCGTCTTTGTCTCCGGGTGACATCTCGGAGAATGCCATTACCAGGATGGTAATGAATATGCGGCCAACAGGGTGGAACTGACTCAATATTTACTGGATCTTTCAGGTATCGGGCGGAATCGCCTGCAGGTTCGTTGGGTCAGTGCGGCTGAAGGACAACTCTTTGCTGAATATGTAACCGAGGTGAGTGACATTACGCAAAAACTGGGGCCTTTTGATCCGGATAAATTCGAGCTTCCCCTGGCTGCTGTTGAAAGGACGCTTAATTCCGCCAGGATTAGGTGGCTTTTGGGATTGACAAAACAAATCACCGAACAGGGTAATGTTTACAATGAAAAGTTAAAGAAAGAGGATTTCAAAAAAATGCTTCACCGGGCCGCTGAAGAGGAATATCAAAAGGCTTTAATAATGCAGGTTCTTGAAGAAAGACCCCTGTCTGTAAAGGAAATGGCGGAAAAGACTGGCTTGGCCGTATATACAGTCTCTCTGCGCCTGAATGAACTGGAAAGATGCAATCAGGCGGGACTGAAACAATATAGTGGTAATGCCCCTATATTTATGGGTATGTAACCTAAATTGAGCTATTAGCCTTTAGCGGTTAGCTATTAGCTAAATGATTACAGAAGGTTTTGCTATTACAAAATTAGTTATTTCCCAAAGCTAAACCCTAATGGCTAACAGCCAACTGCTTAACTTAGGTATTGATATAGAGGAACAGGAATGTCTAAGGATCTAGAGATGAAAAACATGGGAAGCGTAATGGTCGTAGGGGCCGGTATCGCAGGCATGCAGGCGGCTCTTGATCTTGCAACTGCGGGATATTACGTACACCTGGTTGACAAATCACCGACCATCGGGGGGATGATGGCACAGTTGGATAAGACCTTTCCAACTAATGACTGTGCAATGTGAATTATCTCCCCTAAACTGGTCGAGGTCGGCCGGCATCTGAATATAAATATCATCCCCAACTCAGAGGTTGAATCCTTTGATGGTGAGGCGGGGCATTTCAAGGCCACGCTCATTAACCATCCCCGGTACATAGACCCTGATATATGCACGGGGTGCGGGCAATGCAGCCAGGCCTGTCCTGTACACTGCGTGAATGAGTTCGACTGCGGTCTGGATATCAGGGCCGCCACATCTATCAAATACGCCCAAGCAGTCCCTCTGGCTTACTCCATAGACAGAGAACAGTGCATCGGATGTGGACTCTGTGAAAAGATCTGTCTCGCCGGGGCTATTAATTATCATGACAGGCCGAAAAGGACAGAACTTGAAGTAGGAGCTGTGATCCTTGCAGTAGGAAATGAACTGTTCGACCCAGGGGTCCAGGAAGTGTTTGCCTATGGGAAGTCTCCTAATGTGATCACCAGCATGGAGTTTGAGCGGATTCTGAGCGCATCCGGGCCGTATATGGGCCATCTGATGAGGCCCTATGACCGCGAGGAGCCGAAAAAGATAGCGTGGCTACAATGTGTAGGTTCCCGCGACACCCATGAATGCAGCAATGCATACTGTTCCGGTGTCTGTTGTATGTACGCCATCAAGGAAGCGGTAATTGCCAGGGAGCATGCACACGGGGACCTGGAACCGACTATTTTTTACATGGACATACGGACCTATGGCAAGGATTTTGAGGAATATTATAATAGAGCCCGTAACGAACACGGTGTAAGGTTTATCCGTTCGCGCGTTCACACTGTGAACCCTGTAGAAGACGGAAACCTTGAGATAACATATATTGATGACAATGGAGAGCTGAAGAGCGAAATCTTTGACCTTGTAGTACTTTCCGTGGGCTTCCAGGTGGGAAAGGAAAGTATCAAGCTTGCCGGACGTCTTGGGATTGAACTCAATAAATACAACTTCGCCAGGACAGACAGTTTTGCTCCCGTAGCCACGACAAGAGAAGGTGTCTTTGTATGCGGGGCGATCCAGTGTCCGAAAGACATCCCCCAGTCTGTTATGGAGGCATCTGCAGCCGCAGCGGCATCCAGTGTGCTCTTGAGCGAGAGCCGTTGGACACAGACTCAAATACAAGAGATGCCGCCGGAGACCAACGTGATCGGAGAGCCCCCGCGCATTGGAGTCTTTATCTGTCAGTGCGGCATAAACATCGCAGGCGTCGTGAATGTGCCAGAAGTGCGGGAATATGCCAAGACCCTTCCGTATGTCACATATGCTGAAGACAATATGTATACATGTTCCCAGGATACCCAGGTCAAGATGGCAGAAGTTATCAGGGAGCAGGGTATCAACCGGGTGGTTGTTGCCGCGTGTACACCAAAGACCCATGAGCCCCTTTTTCAGGAGACCCTGATGAATGCCGGATTGAACAAATATCTGTTTGAGATGGCCAATATCCGCAATCAGGATTCATGGGTGCACAGTAAAGACCCCTCGGCCGCCACGGAAAAGGCAAAAGACTTGGTACGAATGGCCGTTACCAAAGCAGCCCTGCTGGAACCCCTTCCGGACACTGAGCTGGGCATGGAACCTGTCACCATGGTGGTTGGTGGAGGTGTTGCCGGCATGGTATGCGTAAAAAACCTGGCAGACCAAGGATATGAGGTCCATCTGGTTGAGCGATCAGAAGAATTAGGGGGACAGGCCCGATTACTCAACAAGACCTGGAGGGGCGAAGACATCCATGCCTACGTAAAAGATCTGGAAGACGAGATAGAAAAAAACCCCATGGTTCATGTGCACCGATCCACTGAGCTTACGAATGTGGAAGGTTTTGTAGGCAACTTCTCCTCCACCTTAAAAAACGGAGATAAAGAAATCACGCTAAAGCACGGTGTTGCAGTAGTCGCGACCGGTGGTCATGAATACAGGCCCTCTGAATACCTGTATGGTGAAGACTCCCGCGTACTCACCCATCTTGAGCTGGATGCAAAATTTATCCAGGACGATCCATCCCTTAAGGATGTTCAATCAGCAGTCTTTATTCAGTGCGTTGGATCTCGTGAACCTGATCGTCCTTATTGCAGTCGTGTGTGCTGTACCCATACCATGGAGAGCGCGCTGGAACTCAAGCGTCGTAATCCGGATGTTGATGTCTATGTTTTATATCGCGATATACGGACTTACGGTGAAAGGGAAGATCTCTTCAGAGAGGCAAGGGAAAAAGGGGTTATATTCTTCCGCTACGGCCTTCAGTCCAAACCGAAAGTGAGTAAGGGAACTGATACCTTAGAGATCGAAATTCAAGATCATATCCTGAAAAGACCTGTTATACTACGGGCGGATCTTCTTGTGCTTGCAACAGCCATTATACCCTCTGAAGCAGGTCAACTGGCCACATTCTTCAAGGTCCCGGTAAACGATGACGGATTCTTCATTGAGGCCCATGCCAAGCTGAGACCGGTAGACTTTGCCACTGATGGAATCTTTCTTTGCGGAATCGCTCACTATCCAAAGTCCATTGACGAGAGTATTGCACAGGCCCTGGCAGCCGCATCTCGGGCATCCGGGCTCATTGCAACAGGTAAAGTGTTTGCGAGCGGCACTGTGGCCCGGATCAACCCCATGTACTGCAGTGGATGTGGGGTATGCGTCTCTATATGCCCCTACTCAGCCCCATCCATTATGGAAGAAGGACGATTTGCAGGCAAGGCGGAGATAAATTCGGTACTTTGCAAAGGTTGCGGCCTTTGTGTGGCATCCTGCCGATCCGGGGCCATAGACCTCAAGGGATTTGAACAAAGTCAGATCATGGCCATGATTGATGAGGTGTAGGAAAAGGTTCAGAGGTTCAGGGGTTCAAAGGTTCACCAAAGATATGGAATCACTGATTATTGGAATTTAGGAGTTTAAAGGATTTTCAACCAGGTAACCCTGAACGGTGAACCCCGAACCTTTGAACGTATTATAGAATGGAGAAATATATGAACGATTGGGAGCCGAAGATTACGACCTTTCTTTGTAACTGGTGCAGTTACGGAGCCGCAGATCTGGCAGGCGTGAGCCGATTTCAGTATCCGCCTAATTTCAGGGTAATACGCGTGCCCTGTTCCGGTCGTGTGGGACCAAAGTTTATATTGGCCGCCTTCCGTCATGGATCTGATGGCGTGTGGGTATCCGGGTGACAGCCTGGAGACTGCCATTACCTGGAAGGTAATTACTACGCAAGAAGAAAATTTGCTCTGATAAAAGGGCTGTTGGAACATATAGGGATTGAACCCGGCAGGCTGCATTTCTCATGGATATCGTCTGCTGAAGCGACCAAGTTTGTAGAAGTGGCGCGGGAGGTGGCAAAAGAAGTAAAGGCCCTTGGGCCTGCGCAACACTTTATCAAGAAAAGGGCCGAGGTGGCGTAATGCTGGAGTATGTCGAGAAGATCAGGGAAACTGCCATAAAACTGTTTAAGGATGGCAAGGTGGATGTGTTCATTGGTTACCAGAAGGGAAGTATCCCCATGATGAATCAGCCGGTCCTTATTAATAGTGCCGATCAAGCGGGCCTCCTCTATTGGGATAGAAACTGCGGGTTAAACCTGTGCAATTATCTGACCAGGCGGACAGACCGGATAGGGATTGTCGCAAATGGATGCAATTCCAGAAACATAGTTACACATATCACGGAAAACCAGATCAGACGCGATCAACTCTATATTGTCGGTATTCCCTGCAAAGGCATGATTGACCACCGGGCCGTGCAAAGGGCGGTAAAGCAACAGGAGATTCTTGCAGTAGAGGAGCATTCGGAGACCTTCACAGTAAAAGGTAAGGATTTTGAAGAGACCTTTAATATAAAAGATTACCTCCGGTCTAACTGTTTGGTCTGCACCCATCGTAATCCTGTAATATTTGACGAGATTATCGCTCAGCCGGTAGAGGAACAGAGCGGGGTCGATGCATACAAGGATGTCAGACAGATCGAAGGCATGGATTCTGAGAATAAATGGAATTTCTTTACCAGGATTATAGACAAATGCATCCGCTGTTATGCCTGCAGGGACGCCTGCCCCCTGTGTTATTGCCCCACATGTTTTGTGGATGAATCAAAACCCCAATGGGTAGGCAAAAGTATTGATCCTGTTGACACTATGACCTTCCATATCCTGAGGGCCTATCACTGTGCCGGCAGATGCACGGACTGTGGTGCATGTGAAAGGGTCTGCCCCATGGGTATCCCTGTGAGGCAGTTTACAAAAAAGCTCAACAAGGACGCTCAGGAGTTCTTTTCCTGGGAAGCCGGGCTGAGTCTGGATCAGCGCCCCCTTCTAGATGTATTCCGGCCTGATGATTACAACGATTTCATAAGGTAGCGCCTCATGACAAAAAAGATCTATACCAAAAAAGAGTGGATGAAGACATTAGCAGGTCTGAAATCCTCTTATAATATATTTGTTCCAGTCAGTGACGGAGACTTTCACATCTTTAAGGCAATGGACGATAAGGAAAATCCTGACTTTAACTTTAAAAATACACGTCTTTCACCTAAATCAGTTATTTATCCCCAGTCAGAGCGTCTCTTTGAATTTACCTTGGATGAAAATGCCCCGGACGCGAATATCATAAAGCAGGCGGAAAAGGACTACTTTCCCCAGGCCATCGTTGGGATAAGGCCTTGTGACGCCCACGCCTTTCAGATAGTTAGGCCCAATTTTGACAATCCTGAATATCAAGATCCTTGGTGGATACAACGTTATGAATCAACCACTTTTGTGGGACTTGGGTGTAATAATCCCGACTCTACCTGCTTCTGTACCTCTGTAGGCGGCGGCCCATTCAGCGAAAAAGGCCTCGACGCTCTCCTGTACGATCTGGGAGACACTTTTCTTGTCAAGGCCCTGACAGATAAAGGGGAAAAGTTCTTAAAACTCGCACAAGGCGGAAAAAAGCCAGATAAAACCGCACTGAAGGCAAGTGAAGAACTGGCAGCCAGTGCTTCAGATAAGATAAAAAACAAGGTTTCTACCGACAAGTTGAAGCACAAGGTGCAGACCGAGCTTTTTGAAGCACCGTTCTGGGACGAGGTGGCCTTTGCGTGTATTAATTGCGGCACCTGTACATATCTGTGTCCCACCTGCTGGTGTTTTGATATGCAGGACGAGGTGTTTAAGAAACAGGGGGACCGGATCAGGAACTGGGACTCCTGCATGTTTCCGCTCTTTACACTGCATGGCTCAGGTCATAATCCAAGGGCCAGAAAGGTACAGCGTGTGCGCCAGAGGTTTATGCATAAGCTTAAATACTACGTGGACAAGTACGACAACGGAGTCCAGTGCTCAGGTTGCGGCAGATGTATCAAAAATTGTCCCGTGAATATAGATATAAGGAAGGTGTGTGAATTGATGAATAGCTGATTCCGCTGAAAATACCCCATCTGCGGCGTTGCTTCGATTTCCTCATCATGACGACGTACATCTAAGTACGCCTTATTCCTAGGAAATCTCGCGCCTTACATCTGGAGCATTTTGAGCGGAATCAGTCTTGGAGACTTTTTGCACGAGAATCAATAACATGGAGAGACTCTTGAAAAACCCGTACCTACCCTATCCGGTTCGTATAGATAAGATCATCACAGAGACTGAAGACAGGAATCTCAAGACCTTCAGGTTTGTATTTCTAGACTCAGAGGATGAAAAGAAGTTCTCATACATACCCGGTCAGTTTGCAGAGTTATCTATAGCCGGAAAAGGAGAAAGCCCTATTGGTATCGCGTCCTCGCCAACAGAGAAAGGACATGTCACTTTTACGGTAAACAAGGTAGGGCTGGTTACTACGCACCTTCACAACATGAAAGAGGGTGATGTAATGGGCATACGTGGGCCCCTCGGCAACTGGTACCCCTGGCAAGAAATGGAAGGAAAGAATGTCGTAATTATAGGCGGCGGTTTTGCCTTTACCACCCTGAGGTCCAGTATTGTCTATATGCTACATCCGGACAACCGTGCCAGGTTCAAGGATATTTCAGTGGTTTATGGAGCGAGAAATCCCGGAATGCTGCTTTATAAGGATGAACTGGCAGAGTGGGAACAAAGAGATGACATCAACATGCACATCACTGTAGACGGGACGGATGATCCTGACTGGAAATATAATACAGGTTTTGTACCCACCATTACAGAACAGAAGATTACCAGCGCGGATGATGCCATTGCAATTGTATGCGGTCCGCCCATCATGATTAAATTCACACAGCCTGTGCTTGAAAAGGTGGGATTCTCGCCTGAGAGGATCATCCTCTCCCTGGAAATGCGAATGAAGTGCGGTATCGGAATGTGCGGCCGCTGCAATATCGGCCACAAGTTTGTATGCAAAGACGGCCCTGTCTTTTCCCTGGCACAGCTTAGGAATATGCCCCCTGAATATTAGGGATCGACAGGGAATCAGCGGCATATTTTATCGTTTCCCCAACGTCAAAAAAACGACTCCTTAAGACCAAAATAGATATGGTCTTCAATGATGCCTGACGCCTATTACTCGTCATGTTTATGGCCTCATACTTGATCGCCGTCTCTTTGCCATTTCCTTCCAAGGTAGTCGTCGCCAATATAAACAATTGATTAAAAACAGGACACTTTACTATGACCAACCCCAGATCCCTCAGCCGGCGTGATAGACAAAAGTCCGGTTGGTCAAAGATGTCCTCCGGTTTCTCCTAGATAATGTTGACAATAGGCACACTTTTGGTCTATCATATGTCATATGTAAAATGAGTGAATTTGATTGGAACGATGAGAAAAATCTGTTTCTGGAAAAGACCAGAGGTATCGG
>DQXT01000032.1 GCA_011042225.1 Deltaproteobacteria bacterium
ATCCTCAGAGGGTGCAATAATGACCGATGAATCGGGCAAACAGTACATCGATTTTTTTGCCGGGGCAGGAACTCTAAATTATGGCCACAACAACCAGCGCGTTAACGATGCGTTGATTGAATATATTACTAACAAAGGGCCACATCATACCCTGGATATGGCAACAACCGCGAAAAAGAGATTTTTGACAAAACTTTATGACACTATTCTGCAGCCGCGGAATCTGGAATACAAGGTTCAGTTTACAGGTCCTACCGGCACTAACTCTGTGGAAACCGCGATTAAACTGGCACGTATGGTCAAGGGACGGTCAAACATTGTTGCTTTCACCAATGGATTTCATGGGCTTACCATGGGTGCTCTCTCCATTACCGGAAATAACTTTTATCGAGATGAGGCGTACATAAGCCGCTCAAATGTCAGCTTTATGCCCTATGACAATTATTTGGGACCGGATTTCAGCACCATGGAGTTTTTCCGGAAAATGCTTATCGATAACAGCAGCGGACTTGATCTGCCGGCTGCCGTGATCGTAGAGACCATCCAGGCGGAAGGAGGGGTTCACTGTGCCAGTGCAGAATGGCTCAGGGAGCTGTCACAGGTGTGTTATGAATTTGATATTTTGCTCATTATTGATGATATCCAGGTAGGTAACGGGCGGACCGGCGACTTCTTTAGTTTTGAAGACTCCGGCATCAAGCCAGATATGGTAACGCTGTCCAAGGCCATCGGCGCCGGTCTGCCTCTGGCGCTTCTGCTTTTCCGGCATGATCTGGACCAGTGGAAGCCTGGGGAGCATACGGGTACCTTTCGGGGCAATAACCTGGCGTTCGTGGCATCCTATGAAGCCCTTCATTATTGGGACAATCTGGATTTGAGCAATGCCGTTAAGTACAAGTCAGAGCTCATGAGAAAAAAAATTGAGGCGATTGTGGAAAGATTCCCGGAACTCGACGCAACGGTTCGGGGACGCGGTATGATATTCGGTCTTGAAGTTCCGGAAAGGGGATTTTGTTCACAGATTTCGGAAAGATGTTTTGAAAACGGTCTGATCATCGAACTTGCCGGTGCGGACGATCAGGTTGTCAAGTTCCTGCCCCCCCTGGTCATTGATGAAGAAACCCTTTTAAAGGGAATCTCAATTGTTGAACAATCCATAGGTGAACTAGTTGAAGAAAAAAAGGAGAAACTTACAGGGGAAATGTGATGATAGTAAGGACATTGGAAGAAATTATCGGATCTGAAAATGACATTTCCTCAAAAACCGGGACATGGGTCAGCCGTCGCCTGTTGCTAAAAAAAGACGCAATGGGGTTTTCGTTTCACGATACCACGATATTCGCCGGAACCGAGACACTTATCTGGTACAAAAATCACTTAGAGGCGGTCTATTGCGTGGGCGGTAAAGGAGAGCTGGAACTTATTGAAACCGGAGAAATTTTTAAAATTCAGGACGGCACCATGTATGCCCTTAACGCTCATGAGAAGCACTATTTGCGGGCATTTTCGGACATGCGGATGATCTGTGTATTCAACCCTCCGCTGACCGGAAAAGAGATTCACGACAAGGACGGTATCTATCCTCTGGTAGAAGGCTGAATGATAATCTAAAAATAATCATAGATGGTAGATACACGAATCACAAATTCGGTTCTCTGGAACCTGTTTCTTATCACCGCCGGTTCGTTCATTATTGCTTTGGCGCTGAAGGGTATAGCCTTTGAACACGCCTTTATTCCCGGCGGGATTTTCGGTGTGTCATCTCTGGTTTATTTTGCCGGTGGTCTGGGGCACCCCAGTATCTGGTATCTGTTGTTCAATATTCCGCTGTTTATAATAGCCTGGAAATTTATCAGCAAACGATTTCTGCTGTATTCGTTTTATGCCATGATTATTTTTACCGGCATTTATGCATTTTTGGATGTAAGGTTTCAAATCCATAACCAGCTTTATGCGGCAGTCATCTGCGGAGTAATGTCAGGTCTGGGGTGCGGCATCGTTTTGCGGTCGCTGGGATCCAACGGCGGTCTTGATGTGATGGGCGTATTGTTTTACCAAAAATTCAATATCGGTCTCGGCAAATTTTATTTTGTCTTTAACGCTGTTTTGTATACATTTTGCTTTGTATACTTTGAAAATGACCTTGTTATTGCCTCCATGATAATGCTTTTTTGCAGCTCCTTTGCAATGGAGTATGCCCTTTCCATGTTCAGCCAAAGAAAAATGGTGCTGGTCATTTCAGACAAACCCAGGGAGATTTCGGCCATGATCAACCAACATTTCAAAATGGGATCTACTCTTCTAAATGGGGTAGGTGGCTATTCCGGAGCGCCGAAACAGATTGTTTTAACAGTAATCAACAATATTCAGCTCAAAAAACTGGAAGAGATCGTGTTTACCATTGACCCGGCCGCTTTATTTATTGCTGAAAATACCTTCTCGGTAATCGGCTCGAATCTGGCCCGTCGGAAAATTTACTGATTTAACAGGCTATAAAAAACTATACACCTTGGCCACACTGCGTTAAAATTCAACTCAAGTGTTTGTTTATAGACACAGACCCTTATATCGAAAGCCTGATGGCCTAATAGAGATTAAAACGCATGTCTTGCCACACACATCTCAACATCTATAATCCAGCATGTTTGTCTTAGGATTACAGGGAAGCCCACGCACCGAAGGGAATACCAGTATTTTACTTTCGACATTTTTAAATGCGGCGGGAGGTCTAGGTGCTGAGACAATGTGTCTGGACGTAGCCCATATGGCTATTGCTCCATGTGAGGAATGCGGCATTTGTGAAAAGCAGGGTTTTTGTCCCATTGATGATGACATGCAGCAGATCTACCCCCTGCTTCGCAGCGCGGATCTTATTGTAATGGCTACCCCTATATTTTTTTATGGTGTTACAGCCCAGATAAAGGCCCTTATTGATCGGTCCCAGGCCCTGTGGGCGAGAAAATATATACACAAGCTCAACGATCCAGGCGGAAATTGGCGCCATGGTTTTTTTTTATCCCTTGGGGCCACAAAAGGAAAGGACCTCTTTGAAGGAGTGAGCCTTACGGCCAAGTATTTTTTTGATGCAGTAAGCGCGCATTTCAAGGGCAGCCTTACTTATAGACAGATTGAAGAGCCTGGAGATATAAGACGACATCCCACGGCCCTTGCAGATGCCATGGAAAAGGCAAAGGCACTTGTGATACCCTCAGCCAACAGAAAAAAAGTCCTCTTTACCTGCATTGGTAATAGTTGTCGCAGTCAGATGGCAAGCGCATTTACACAATGCTATACCGGAGACAGAATTGAAGCTGATAGTGCCGGGAGCCACCCGACACACGAGATCAATCCGCTCATGATAGAGGCTATGGAAGACAGGGGAATTGACATGGCCTTTCGCAGACCAAAATCCATCGAACAAGCAATCCGCCATGGCAAACCGGATCTTGTCATATCCATGGGCTGTGGAGAGACTTGCCCCCTTTTACCGGGAATATCTTATCAGCACTGGTCTGTGCCGGATTCTGCAGGAAGGCCGCTTGAAACTATGCGCCGGATAAGGGATGAAATAGAAGAGAGGGTTAAGAGACTTAATTTGTGAATGAGTACTGGGTAAAAATCTATCCCAGCGGAAGGTTTTTACAAGATTTAGTAATGAGATTTGCAGTCCACCAACCGACATTTTTACCCTGGCCCGGCCTGATTTACAAGGCAATGCAAGTGGACACGCTGGTGCTTCTGGATCAGGTCCAGTATCCAAGGGGATTTTCCTGGATGAACCGGAACCGCTTGAAGTGCATGACCGGGTCGGTTTGGTTTACCATCCCGGTGATCAAAAAGGGACAGGGTCTCCAACCCATTGACCGGGTCCGGGTCTTGAATGCAAATGGTTGGCGGCGTAAACACCTGATGACACTGGAGCACTGTTATAAGAACGCCCCGTTTTTCCAAGAGCACTTTGCCTTTTTCGAGCAACTCTATACCAGAGCGCCTGAAAAGTTGCTTTACTGGAACATGGCCTGCATTGACTATATTTTTCGCTCTATTGATTTACATAGCTCTTACCTGCTTCAGTCAGAGATAGGCATCAATAAGGCCAAGGGAACAGGTCTTTTGGTTGCCGTTGCCGAAAAGCTGGGTGCGAATAAACTGGTGGCTCCCAGGGCAGGAAAGGGACGGATCGACATTTCCCTGCTAAAGGATGCAGGCATCACTGTCCAGTGGCTGGACTATCACAGTCCTGTCTATCCTCAGCTCTGGGGAGAATTTATCAAGGATCTGTCGGCTATGGATCTCCTTTTTAACTGCGGTCCATACAGCAGGAGGGTCTTGGAACGGGCTCAAAGGTAGGGCATGCACTTCGATGGTTTGTCAAATCCCATTATTAGATGTGAGTCATTTCAGACATAACAAGGATAATCAAAGCAGATTATGCGGATCCACATCCACTTCCATTCTTACACTGCATGGTACAATGTCTGCTTTCCTCGATAGAATAATAGAGCAGAGCGCCCTTAGATTTGAAAGTGAGGATGACTTTAAAAGTATCTGCCATCGATAGCGGTCTCTGATTTTTGCTCTTGGTGATGGAGCCGGACCCAGGATTTCAACTTGAGAGCCCCCATCGGCCTTAATGCCTGTTGCCAGTTTTTTTGCCAATTTTGCAATGTTACCTGCAGTATCGCAGACTTGGGCCTTTCCCCGGCCGGAAAAGCGAAGATTAATTAATCGTCCAAAAGGCGGATATCCCAAAGTCTTTCTAAGCTTTGATTCCTTTTGATAAAAGGCGTTGAAGTCATGGTTGGTCGCACAGTCCAGAACAAAGTGATCAGGCGACCACGTCTGAATTATAACACGGCCGGGCTGTTTCCCGCGTCCTGCCCTGCCTGCCACTTGGGCAAGGAGCTGGAAAGTCCTTTCAGCTGCGTGATATTCGGGAAAATTCAGGGATAAATCCGCACATAATATACCTACAAGTGTAAGGCAGGGAAAGTCGTGACCTTTCGTGATCATCTGAGTACCCACAAGTATATCAAGATCTCCCTTCCTAAAATCGAGCACAATTTTTTCCATATGCCTCCGGACTTTTACTGTATCCCTGTCAAGCCGTGCGATCCTGGCATTGGGAAAGATCTCTTCAAGGTCGGCTGCGATTTTTTCAGTGCCATAACCAAAGGCCTTGACCGACTGTCCCATGCATTCAGGGCAGACAGGTAGAGCAGTCGATTCCATCCCACAATAATGGCAGCGCAGTACCCCATCTTTTTCGCTGTTTGTTCTTTTATCTCCACGATGCCAAGTAAGCGTGACCTCGCAGTGGGGACACCTGAACACATGTCCGCAATCAGGACAAAAGACATAGGTTGCAAAACCACGCCTATTGAGAAAAAGCAGGACCTGCTCTCCCTTTTCCAGGGTCGCTTTGGTCGCCTCTTTAAGTTCATTTGAGAGCCATGCCGGTCTTGTTGGTTCTGATTTATGCTGTTGCTCTTTTTTCTCCTTTTTTCTGCGATCAACTATTTCCACCCTTGGAAGAGACCTTTTTGCCACTCGTTTTTCCATGGTAATCAGCTGATATCTGCCTGAAATGGCGTTGTTAAAACTTGATACTGAAGGGGTAGCGGATCCCAGAATCACTGTTGCGTTTGACATCCGGCCACGTAATAATGCCATATCTCTTGCCTGGTATCGGAATTTTTCCGACTGTTTATACGATGGATCGTGTTCCTCATCTACTATAATAAGACCAAGATCATATAAAGGCGCAAATATCGCAGATCGTGTCCCGACAACTATTCTGCTTTTCTCCCTTTTTATCCTAAACCATTGATTGCGCCTTTGGGCCTCTGTCAGGCCGCTGTGGAGCACTGTTACCTCATCACCGAACCTGGAAACGAACCACCCCGCTGTCTGGGTTGTCATGGCAATCTCAGGTACCAATATCAACACGCTTCGATTCTGTCTGACGCACTGTTTGGCGGCCTGCAGATAGACCTCTGTCTTTCCGCTTCCGGTCACTCCGCGCACGAGTATAGGGTGATAGGACTTGGTGGCAAGGGCGTCACAAACGGCATTAAAAACAATTTCCTGCTCTTCAGTGAGCTGCAGAGGAATTTCGGTCGACCATTGCAGAAACTCCGGTCGGCAGTCCCTGCTATTTGACAATCCGCCATTTATTTTGGCTATGCGTCGGTTACTAGCGGATAGAAGTCCGGGAGGCAATGCCTCGGCTATCACCTGTCCTATGGGATGGAAATAATATGATGAGGTCCATTCAAGAAAACTGATAAGGGATTCAGGTAAAAGAGGTCGTTCGTCAAGTATCCTTTTAACGCTTTTTAAATTTACAGAAGGTGGTTTTTCTGCAGGGGTTCCCCATGCTACGCCGATCATGTTTCTGCGACCTACAGGTACCAGGACCCGAGTACCTCTAAGGGGGCAAATGCTATGTCCTGACAATATGTAAGTAAGGGCCTTATATATGGGCAAGGGCAGCACAACATCTATAAGTCGATCGCCGCCCCGGGATTTGAGCTCAACAGTTGTTTTATCCCTGGTGCTGAAAGAATATTCCTCACTCATCCAGATTGGCGACCAGTTTTTGGAGATACGCCTTGAATCTTTCACCAAGGTCCGAATGTGCAAGGGCGTAATTCACAGTAGCCTGGAGGTATCCCATTTTGTCTCCGGCGTCATACCTGTTCCCTTTGAACTTATAGGCATATAGTCCCTGTTTTTTTCTAAGATAGTCCAAGGCATCTGTTAGCTGGATCTCACCGCCTACACCCGGAAGGGTCCTGTTAAGGCAACTATATATATCAGGGCTTAATACATACCGGCCTATTATTGCGAGATCGGATTTTGAAGTACCTGGCGAAGGTTTTTCAATAAGTCTCTCTACCTTATAGACCCCTTCTGCCACTTCTTCACCTTCTACTATCCCATACCTGTGGGCTTCATCCAAGGGTACCTTTTGTATAGCGACAACGGATTTCTGAAATTTGTCAAATACCTTCAGCATTTGGAAAACACATGGAACCGTTGCATCTACCATGTCGTCACCAAGCACAACCACAAACGGCTCATTGCCGATTACCGGCTCTGTGACTTTGATAGCGTGTCCGAGGCCCAGAGGTTCTTTCTGCCGGATCGAAACAACCTCGATAAGACCTGAAATATGTCGAACCTCCCTGAGAAGATCCATTTTACCCTTTTGAGCTAAAAATGTTTCAAGTTCGAAAGAATAATCAAAATGGTTTTCAATAGCTGACTTTCCAGAGGCTGTCACCAGAACTACCTCTTTTATGCCGGATGCAACTATCTCTTCCACAATATACTGAATGGTCGGACGATCCACTACAGTCAGCATTTCTTTGGGAATGGCCTTTGTGGCGGGTAAAAATCTCGTTCCGAGGCCTGCTACCGGGACTACTGCCTTTCTAACATTCATCATCAACTCCCTTATCAATTTTGAGGTCTTCAACTTAAGAGCATAAGAATTTCAGCTAGACACAGATTATTAAGATTTTTTCAGATTTATGAATAAAATATTTATTGTGTAATGATATCCATGAAAATCCGGGTTATATTTAGCTCGACAGTGTAGGGATTTCCACTCCAGACAAGGATTGCACTGATGGCAACGGATTGGGAGTAAAATCCTTGTGGGAGATTCCTGTTAAGTTCTTTTGAGGTACGACAAGTTCATTTTGGATTTTATAATCCATAATTAGAACTCAAATTCAGATGATGCATATGTCGTGCTGCTGTCATTTTTCTGAGGCACTGATCAGCCTGGACTCTACAGCCAACCAGTTAACTCTTGCCAGCCAAGCATCCAGATAAGCTAGTGGTTGTCCTATAAAATCAAGTACGTATGCATGTTCAGCCATATCTACGACAAGCAATGGATCAAGCCCTAAAGGCCATTCTGAGTCATTGTCCAGTCCGAAAATTACAGCTCGTTTTGCTTGATTATCCCACGCAAGTATGCCCCAAGCCCTCACTGCCATAGCAGTGGCCCTGAATTTTATCCACCATTGATCAAAAGAACCGTATGATTCCTCAAGTGCCTTGGTGATTTTTTGATCCGGTTTGACACTTTTAGGCGTCAATGCGTCAAAATACAATTCATGAAGTCTGACAGAATTGCGCAGTTCGAGCCGGGCCATGACATGGTTGCGCCAGCTGCCGGCAAGGGAATTGGCTAAAGCGAGATCAATTGTCTGATTACGGGACTCCACTTCGGAAAGTTTCTGGCGATATCTTTCAAGAAGGGCCAGATGTTCCCGAATAATCGTTGCGGAGAACCCCTCAAGCGCTCCAATCAAACCCCTATATTTTTGAATATCCGGGTTAATTGTATTTTGCACGGCCCTTGCCATCGTTACTGGCGGCTCTTCTGCTGAGGCCTCTGAAAGTCCGGCCGCTATGACTGCAGCGCCGGCTAATCCTCGTAAAAAGCTGCGGCGGTCAAGGTTATGTCTGTCCATTATGCACCTTTTCTATAGTAAGGGTCTATCACCTGGTACCCATTTTCAGGTTTCAATCAATGAAGGTCAATCACATAATCAAATTTTATAAATCAGCTTAATATAAGGGACGACAAATTCAAGTGCAGGTGTTTCAAATACCTAAATTTAAAGGCGTCTGAAGCTGGGGAATGTCGGCATTTCTGATACCGGTCTATGCAGCGATCTGATTTATGCAGGTGCGTTGGCCTGTATCTTGTAAAGAGAGAATAATAGATTGGAAGTTCCAATGAAAAAGTAATATTATCTAAATCCTTAATGCCCTGTCTTATACTTTTTATTGGCTTTTGGTGCTAAAATATTTCCTCTTCCACCTTTGTCTTGCATTCAAAAAAGACCTTATAAGCTATTTCTTTGGTCTTAAAAGCCGAGGGGAGAATTTTGGATAGATTTTCTATGTCAGAGGGACTTAATGTTAAATCTGATCCCATTGAAAAGGACTCCAATGAGTCAAGACGATTACCTTTGGGATGAATATGGGCCACCAGGATCTTTCTGCGTATGTCCATAAGAAGAGAATTTATATATTCCTGTATATTCGTGAGATCGTCTTTTGCCTCCGGTCCATTTTGGTATAAAAGGATAAAATCATATATGTGATATCTAAACCGGGACCTGATATCGTTTTGTTTATTGATCAATCTCACTTCATACCCCAGACCGGTCAGTTCTTTATGTAACTGTTTCTTTACTTGAGTCTCAGGACAATAGACAAGTGCTGTCTTAGTGCCGGGATCAAAAGATTCAAAGCCTTGTGAATCAGTAGTGTAGGTCTTTTCACCAATGGACACCGCGCTTTTATTTGAAGGGATCTCAATTTTTATTCGTTTTTTACAGTTTGGGCATATAAAAGATGCTACACCGTTTGATGGCAATTTTTCTGCGGCTATTTTGTAGTGTCTGTTGCAGCCGGTACAAATTATATCCACTTTACTATCTCCCGGATTCGAAAAGATCTTTGGGTTTATTGTCCCAATCGACATCTATGCTCAATCCATCGATATCAGATGTCTTCTCGCCTCTCCGGCTCTTGATCATATCAATACCCCGGCGAGCGCTTGCGCGATTGCTGGCGTATGTCAAAGATGTATCCTCGTCGATGAGGCCTTGTTCGAAGAGCCTTACAATATGCTGATCAAAGGTCTGCATATTATACGCTTGACCGTTTTCTATGATATCGTAAAATGTCTTTCCCTCGCTTTCTCCATTTATGATAGAGTCCTTGACACGGATGTTAGTCTGCATTATCTCAAAAATGGCGATTCTCCCCCCGGTTATTTTAGGTAACAATCTTTGACCTACCACCCAGCGTAACGAATCAGCTAGTCGTGATCTGATCTGTTGTTCTTCCTCTGTTGTGTACATGCCTAAAATACGATTAATTGTGTTACCGGCGCTTACCGTGTGAAGAGTGCTGAATACGAGATGACCTGTCTCTGCAGCGTTAAGGGCCACATCCACCGTCTCTCTGTCACGGATTTCTCCAACCAGTATCACGTGTGGTGCCTGGCGCAGGGCAGCTCTCAATCCGCTGGCAAAGGCATCAACGTCTTTGCCAAGCTCTCTTTGATTAAAAGTGGCCTTTTTATGAGGATGGACAAATTCAATAGGATCTTCCAGGGTAATTACATGCAGTTGTTCTCTATTATTAATTTCATTCAAAATGGCGGCAAGAGATGTGGTTTTGCCTGTACCTGTGGCACCCGTAAAGAATATGATCCCGTTTTTTTCTTTGGCCATTGTCTTGAAGCAATCCGGCAGACCAAGGTCCTCAATGCTTGGGATTTTGCTCTCCAGCTTACGCATTACGATGCCGTAGTTACCTCTTTGGGAAAATATGTTTACACGAAATCTGGGACCATTGGGTAAAACGTAGGATAGGTCGCATGAGCCATGCCGAAATAGATCTGCTAAAAGGCGCCGGTCATCATTTATTAAAGTCAGGGCTAACTGCTCTGTCTGAAAGGGTACAAGGTAATCGGTGGCAAGGTCCATAACAACAGGATGAAGCTTACCATCTGCGGCTACTTGACATGGCCGACCTACTGTAAAGTTCAAATCAGATATCCTTGGATGCGCACTAAGCATAACGGTTAGTATTCGATCCAAGTCCGCCTGTTTCATCTTAGGCAACCTCTGTAAAGTCTGCAGGTGCGCTTTTGGCAAAAGGTTTAAACTTAGCCTTGTCAACGCATTTGTTATAAGCCTCGTCAGGCGCTATTTTCCCATTTTGCATTAGATCCATTATGGCGTCGTCCAATGTCTGCATGCCGAATTTTTTTCCTGTCTGCATGGATGACGGGATCTGATAAGTCTTTCCCTCACGGATAAGGTTCCTGACAGCCGGGGTGGCAACCAAGATCTCAAATGCGACACATCTGCCTTTTATGTCAATCCTCTTGAACATGGTCTGAGATATTACAGACCTCAAAGCATCAGCAAGGGTCGCCCGGACCTGAGGCTGTTGGTTGGTAGGGAATATCTCAATAATTCTGTCTACAGTTTTTGCTGCGCTTATGGTGTGCAAAGTACCCATAACCAGGTGGCCGGTCATTGCCGCCTCAATGGCCAGAGAAATTGTTTCCAAATCTCTCATTTCGCCTACCAGAATTATGTCAGGGTCCTCACGCAGTGCCCCTTTAAGAGCTGTACCAAACGACCTGGTATGGGAACCAACCTCTCTGTGATTTACAAGACACCCTTTATTTTCATGAACAAACTCAATAGGGTCTTCTATAGTAATAATATGATCCTTACGATTACGGTTGGCATGATCTATAATTGCTGCAAGGGTGGTAGATTTTCCACTTCCAGTCGGCCCTGTAACCAGTACCAGTCCTCTAGGCAGCATAGATAGCTTTGTCATGATAAGGGGAAGTCCTAGCTGTTCAGCAGTCAAAATTTTACTTGGAATTTCCCTGAATACACCACCGATGCCGTTTTTTTGCATAAAAAAGTTGGCCCTGTATCTTGCAAGACCTGGAATTTCATATCCAAAGTCAACATCTCCCGTTTCTTCAAATACTTTTATCTTGTTTTCAGCGGCAATTTCATAGAGCATTGCCTTTAATTCATCATTTTCCAATATCTTGTATTTTATACGCTGGAGGCTGCCTCTAATGCGAAAAATTGGCGGAGAACCCGATGCCAGATGGAGGTCAGATGCCCCTTGTTCATGCATCAATTTAAAAAAAGCGTCTATTCTGGCCATATAAAAGAATTTACCTCCTGTTCAGATATCACAATATATTTATCTGGCTACTTTATCGGACTAATATCTTAAAAGACTTAAATGAAAGGAGGCAGCGAACCTTGAACTGTGAACCTGTAAATGCCCGCGATGAAAGTTTAACCCTTGATCGCCGGTTGTCCGATAGCTATACTACCTTATGTTTTCGAATCACCAAAAGGCTTCTATCTTTTTGCGTTTCCAATTAAATTTATTTTTGCGGCACTTTTTATGTATTGCTAAGGTCTTTCCCATATTTTGCCATGATCTCTCTTGAGTCATCTATTATTCGATTTAAAGACGTTTTTAAAAAATATTATCCAGAAAATGTTGTTTTTTCCGGCATTGATTTGGAGATCGAAAAAGGTGAATTCGTTTTCCTGACTGGTCCCAGCGGTATAGGGAAAAGCACTATGCTACGCATACTTTTTTGTGCGGAGCATCCTACATCGGGTGAGATATGGGTGGACGGTGTGGCACTTTCATCCCTTTCGAGTGCCCAAGTGCCATATCTGCGTAGAAAGATCGGTGTAATTTTTCAGGACTTTAAACTTCTTTCAAATCGTACCATATTTGATAATGTTGCCCTGAGTTTGGAGGTGATTGGTTTAGGGAAGAAGCAGGCAGAACAAAGAGTAATGCAGGTATTGGAAGGGGTTGGTCTTAAGGGGAAAATGAATCAGTATCCGTTGCGGCTATCAGGAGGGGAACAACAGCGCGTGGCTATTGCTAGAGCTGTGGTGAACAGGCCATCCATAATTCTTGCCGACGAACCTACAGGAAATCTGGATCTGCAAAGGACTGAAGAAGTAATGATGCTTATGGAAGAACTAAATGCAAGGGGGGCAACTATTATTTTTGCAACTCACGATGAAAGACTTTTTGAAAATACCCATCGCAGAGTGTTAAGATTCCTTAATGGAAAAATCAGGACCTGATAATGAGTTTGGCTATTCTTTGCCGCAGGGCATTTTTTGACCTTAGACAAAACTTTTTTGGTCAGCTTATAACCACAATGGTGGTCAGCCTCTCTATCCTGATTTTTGCCTTTTTCACTTTGCTTTATTTTAATCTTCAAGACTTTGTTGATAGATTCGGCACAGAGCTTGGCCTGACGATCTTTCTTACTAAAGAGGTACCAAAGGACCAAATTCCATATCTCTACCAGAAGCTTACAGACCTGCCGGAAGTTGAGAAAGTAACATACATATCTTCAGAAGAGGCCTTCAGGAGGCTAGAGCATTTTCTAAAGGAAGAAAAGGATGTGCTTGAAGGAGTTGATCCGGAGTTTCTTCCTCCTTCTTTTGAAGTTCAGATCAACAGGGCCGTATTTCAATTGGACAGAATTAAGCAACTGGCCGGAGAAATAGACAAGTGGCCTGGAGTGTCCAAGGTCCAATTTGGACAGGAGTGGATAGACAGACTGCATGTTTTTTCAGGTCTTGTTCGAACCATTGTGGCGATAATTGGAATTCTTTTAATGTTTACGGCTGCTTTCGTGGTCACAAATACCATCAAGCTTAATGTTTATGCAAGAAAAGAAGAGCTGGAGATAATGCGCCTGGTTGGGGCAACAAATATGTTCATACAAGGTCCTTTCCTTGTTGAGGCCTTTCTGCAGGGCCTTTTGGGTTCAAGCCTTGCTTTGGGAATCGTTTTTGCCGGCTACAGTTTTTTGCAAGGATTTGAAACCAAGTTCGAGTTGCTCAGAGGCATGAACATCTGTTTTATCCCTTGGCATTACACCGTCGCAATAATAGCAAGCAGCGTATTGCTTTGTGTAACGGGTACCGCCTTGGTCATGAGGAGGTTTTTGCGCTTGTGATAAAACAGAAATTGTTGTGGCTTATTGCCCTGGCAATATTACCAATTCATGTTTATGCTTTTGGTGAAGAAAATCTGATTGAAAAAGAACTTGAAGTTCAACAACAAAGGCTCAAATCTCTTCAAAAAGATATAACGACTTACCGAGAAAGGGCATCCGACGTAGAATCGAGTAAACGCTCATTAATCAAAGAATTAACAGAACTGGATGAAAAAATAGCTCAGCAATGGGAAATTCTCCAGAAAACTCGACAAGAGTGGACACAAAAAGAGCTTGCACTTATTGAAATCCAAAAGGATTTCGTCTCCCAGAAACAGTCGCTTGATGCACTGAAGATCCAGGTAGAGCGTAGACTTGGGGCACTCAGAGAAATGGGTGAACTGGGCAGTTTGAACATATTGTTTGCTGCAGAGACCCTGCCTGAACTTTTGTCAAGAGAGACCTATTTAAGGCTTATACTGGATTGCGATCGAGAACAGAGACGCCTTTACAGGCTACGTATCAAGAAACTTGCTCAGGATGAAATCAAATTGGAACAACAAAGAGAGGCCCTTAAAAACGCTGCTGATGAAATTGAGATCCAGACCATGCTTTTTAGAGAGCGAAAACAGGAAAAACAGGCCTTTTTGGACGAATTCAGACAACAGGGAGAGCTTTATGAGGCGATGTTAAAAGAGCTTGAATCCGCTGAGCGGTCGCTTCAGAGTATTATAAAACATCTTAGTATTAAAAGTGCCAAGAGTCTCATTTCAGGTCCGATTTCACCAGATATGTACGACTTTAGCCTACAGAAAGGAAAGCTGAGCCCCCCTGTGCCAGGAAGACTGTCCAGGGCCGATGCCGGTGGCTGGAGTAATGATAGGCTATGCTGCCCAGGGGTAATATTTTCGACCTCCAGAGGCAGCGAAATTAGGGCAGTTTTTGACGGCACAGTCGAATATATTAATATCATACCGGGTTATGGGAAGGTCCTGATAATCAATCATGGAGACGACTATTTCAGCCTTATAGGTCAGGGCTCACAGTTCTTTAAGACGGTTGGAGAGCAGGTTATAGAAGGGGAAGTTATAGGTCTGTCCGGCGGAGGTGCATGGGTGGAAGACGGCATATACTTTGAAATAAGGCATGGTGAAAAACAAGAGGACCCGCTTGAATGGTTTGATCCGCGAGCTATAAAAGTAAATTCTTCTAAATAGGTTGCTATTTCCCGGCTTATTTGTTTATCAATACCTGTCTTTTTCTAATATAGCTTTAATGTTGCATTAAAATTGCGGACTTTGTCTTGCGTTTTCGGAACGTAAGCATGCAAAAATGCGCGAACCTATGACCCACGCAGGTTTAGAGGATTCCATGATTTTCGTCGTGTGTCTACAAAATAGGGGTATTTTAGAACGTGTTTTCGAGATTTACAAGCTGCTTGGGAG
>DQXT01000118.1 GCA_011042225.1 Deltaproteobacteria bacterium
GGGGGATTGTTATTTTATAAATAGCTGAAATAAGGGCCTAAATTGGGGTTTATAGATTATGATAGGTGATAATTGTGTAGGAAAAGACCTTCAATCACTCCAAAATAAATGTATGATAAAACCTACATCAGAAGACCTGATATTTGATTTTTCTTCAATCACGCCTTCTATCTGCATGAATTGTTCTAATCTAAAAAGATGTCAAGTGGCCTTTCTGCTAAACGTAGCTGTAAAGGAATGTGCCTACTTTCAAGAAGGCCCTTCTCTGTTCGGCAAATCGCTTGGCAATTCCAATGCAAACCTGGAGTCACTGAGCCTTTAAAGGCGAGATTTGCTCGTTTATGTGTGCCTGGAGAACATTGAAAATCTCCGTGATCTTTTCCGATTTAGGCAATACATCACGTATCATTGCCAAATAGCCCCTCTTCAGAACACATTGGAGGGTCTGCACAAAGTTTATATCATAGATCCACCCGATTTGAAGCAGCTTAAAATCATTCAGATTCTTTAGATGCGCGATATCCACGATCCTTTTTCCCATCAGATCCTCATAGACATCATTTGAGATCCCCGGGGTATCGGGGAGGTCAAGCTCAATTACGGCATTTCGTTTTCCATCTTCCTGGTGATAGTAATCAGTGACTACTCGCCAGATGTCCAGTTTGTCGGCATCACGCAGCAATCTTGCAAACAATAGACATTCTTCAGACTCTTTTTTTGGTAAGGCAAAGCGGTTGTGGTATAAAATTGCTCGCAAAATCAGGTCTCGCACTGATTTATCAAGCCTGTTCAGCACCTTGTTCTCTTTGAGTATCTTTACCCCCAGCACGGCATGATTCACTGAGTTGCGGTCCACAAAGGTCTGATAGCGGGCAAACTGTTCAAAGCGGCCGATATCATGAAAAAGGGCAACCACCCTGGCCAGGCGAAGTTCTTCATCCTTTAGTCCGATCTTTCTCCCAATACCCAGAATTTCCTTGCATACCATTCTGGTATGTTTCTCTTTCAATATTATGTTCGGTTGCCAGCCAGGATCCCCTGATTTAAATTCCCTGAGGTAATTGTCAAACCAGTTTTCAAGCTCCTCCACGATTCCTTCGTTTATTATTTTTGTCACCATCTTTATTTACAGAAACTTAAAGGTTTAGAACTCAAAGTCATCTTTTTTATCGATTTTACGGTCAGATCAAACGGTTTGGTGCCTTTTTTGTATATTATCCAGCTGTCAGGAGGGCATTTTTATGATGCCTGAAAGGGCCTTCCATGATCTGATTCTCAGAAAAGGCGCGTTGCCCCTGTTCCAGGGCTGGTCAAAGACAAAGGTCTTGATTCCTCTTTTGTGGAGGTCCCGGCAGGTCTCCAGATGATCATCAATAAAATACTTGAGCTTCAGTTCATCAAGCACGCCTGCCTTTGCCGAGTATTGACCTGTGGCAATCACCCTGATGTCTTCATGCGCAACACCGGAAAGGAGAGAGATCAGCCAGGCCTCAATCGGTTCTTTTACCGTCCTGGCCGTCACAAAAGTAAGACTGCCGTGGGCGGCAAGCCTCATCAGGGCCTCCCTGGCCCCTGGAAGCGGCTCGAGCTTGATGCCGACAGGATCCGTAAGAAGACGGTTGATAATGGCCTTAATTATGTCGAGTGGTATGGGCAGGCATTCCTCGATCCAGTAAGAGGTTATCTGCTCTTTACTGATATAATCAATGCCGAATTCTTCTCTGGCTATCCGTATGAAGGCCTCCATGGTATCGGCAACCACACCGTCTATGTCAAAACCTATTTCAGACGGTAGAATCGGATCAATAGAATCGACTGCATTCCCCGCGGACTGTATTTTTTCTTCAGACATGTCTGGCAACATTCATATAAACATAGCAGGCTAACACATAGCCACAAGTCTTTTTTTGTATATCTGTAAAAGTCCGATGTTGCACGGCCGGTGAAGATCAAAAAAGAACCCATGAATCCCTGAACGCCTACTGTTTACTTTTGTTTTATCAAATATTAAGATATCGGTTTATATGCAGACTGGAACTGACTATATGGCCAGGGCAACCAGTGCCGTAATCGCACCGTTTAACTGGCTGGGCGGCCTTTTTATTGCCTTTATCCGTGAGCTGGGGGCCATCGCGATCTTTTTTACCCACGCATTCTGCCTGATCTTTTCTTTGCCCCTTCAGGTGAACAAGACCATACAGCATGTCTTCTTTATCGGTGCCAAATCTATCCTTATAATCCTTCTGGTCGGCCTTTTCACCGGAATGGTCCTGGGGCTGCAGGGCTACTATACACTGGTCAAATTCGGATCTGAGGGAGTGCTCGGGGCTGCGGTGGCGCTTTCACTTATCCGCGAACTGGGACCGGTCATGACGGCAATCATGATCATTGCCAGGGCAGGGTCTTCCGTGGCTGCGGAAATCGGCATCATGCGTATCTCAGAGCAGATCGATGCACTTGACACCATGGACATCAATCCGGTCCGGTTCCTGGTCAGCCCTCGTATAGTCGCATCTCTGATCAGCTTTCCTCTGCTTACCGCAATCTTTAATGTAATCGGAATCATAGGCGGATATCTTTCAGGTGTCTGCCTCCTGGGGATCAATTCCGGCATATACTTCTACCGCATTGAAAGCAACGTACTCATGCAGGACATAAGCGGAGGCTTTATCAAGTCCCTTGTCTTCGGCCTGATAGTCTCTACGATCTGTTGCTATCAGGGCTATTTCACCCATATGCGTCCCGGCGGATTCGGTGCCAAGGGTGTAAGCCTTGCCACGACCTCGGCAGTAGTCCTCTCATGCGTTCTGGTATTGATAGTGGACTATGTATTGACTTCATTCCTCCTGTGAGGACGACGTGACCGCACCCCTGATAGAATTAAAAAATGTTACAAAACGCTTTGGCAACCATACCGTTCTGGACAGACTCAACCTTATTATCTTTGAAGGCGACATCACGACCATCATCGGTAAAAGCGGAGGGGGCAAAAGCGTATTGCTCAAACACATCATCGGACTACTCAGGCCCGATGCAGGAGATGTTTTGATCAACGGCAAGCGGTTAAGAGACATGACCCGGAAAGAGCAGACACAATTCAAGCGGCAGACAAGCTATATGTTCCAGAATAACGCCCTGTTTGACTCACTGACAGTCTTTGAAAATATCGCCCTGCCGCTCAGGGAAAAAACCAGGATGCAGGAAGACGCCATAAAAAGCAAAGTGCTGGCCCAAATTGATCAGATGGAGCTTTCCCACGACGTCATGCACAAGTACCCGTCACAGATATCCGGCGGCATGCAGAAACGCGTAGCCCTGGCCAGGGCACTGATTACCGAACCCAAGATCATTTTTTTTGATGAACCGACTACCGGTCTTGACCCCCTCCGGAAAAACGCGGTCCTGGGTATGATCTCACATTACCAGAAAAAGATAGGATTTACGGCGGTTCTGGTCAGCCACGACATCCCTGATGTCTTTTTCATATCCAATCGCGTTGCCATAATCGATAACGGCCGTATTATCTTCCAGGGCAAACCTATAGAACTCGAGCAGTCTGAAAACCCGGTTGTTCAAGAATTCATAAGGGGCCAGATAACTCTAAAGGATGATCTCACGGGATTGAATACCAAACAAGAGGTCATGGATTTGCTCATCCAGGAAATGGATAGAGCAAACCGTCTCCAGCAGAATTTTCCTGTTATAATGTTCACCATAGATAATATGACACAGATCAATAAGCATGTCGGCTATATCACGGCCCAGCGAATCGTCCAGTGTCTGAGCACGCTGTTAAAAGAACATTTCGGCGCAGCCGGTACTTCCGCCCGGTTCAGTCAAAATGAGATTCTGATGGTCCTGCCGCATACAGATATTAAAGAAGCTGAAAACGTCCTTAACGAATTGGCAATCGACCTGCAGAAACAGGAGGTTTTCCAGGCCGGAAGCTATCCCAAGGCATGTCTAAGCTTTTCCATATCGGCCGGACTGTCTACGGCCAAACAGGGCAAAGACCCTGATTCCATAATAGGTCAGGCATTGTCACATCAGAAGACAATCGCTCATGTCGAGTGTATAAAACACGGTGAAACAGCATGAAAAAGTATTCCATGGAGACAATTGTAGGTATATTTGTGTTTATCGGCCTTCTCTGTGTAGGCTATTTAACCATCAAGCTGGGCAAGATGGAACTGATCGGGGGAGACACTTACATCCTGTACGCACGATTTGATTCGGTTTCCGGCCTGAGACCCGACAGCAGCGTGGAGATAGCAGGTGTTGAGATCGGGCGCATCGGCAAAATCAGCCTGGATTCCGAAAGGTACATGGCACTGGTGATGCTCAAGATCCGTAAAGGCATTCAAATCACGGACGACGCAATAGCATCGATCAAAACCAGCGGCATGATCGGCGACAAATTTATCAAAATCACGCCCGGGGGTTCAGATATTATACTCGAGCCAGGCGGGACCATTGTAGAAACTGAATCAGCTGTTGACCTTGAAGAGCTAATCAGTGAATATATATTCGGCGGCATGTAATCTGAGACCAACAGCTATTAGCCTCCAGCTTTCAGGTGTTAGCAACCTATCTGGAAAACAGCAGCAAATTAACAGCTAATAGCTCAATTTAGGATTCAAAGAGACGCGACATGAAGAGACAATCCATATCCATTCTGCTTATACTCCTTTTTGTTATTCCGGTCTCGGCCTCAACTCCGGCTGACGGGGCCTTTGATTTTGTAACCGCCTCGGTCGACAAGGTGCTTACCATCCTGCGTGACCCTGCATTCAAGGAAGAATCGGCTAAAGAAGAACAGTATCAAAAGCTTACAAAGATTGTGAGGACACTCTTTGATTATGATGAAATCTCCAGAAGGGCCCTCGGCATTAAAGGTAGATCATTCACCCCTGAACAGATGGATGAGTTCTCCGGTCTGTTCACCAGGCTTCTGGAAAAAATTTATCTTAACAGGGTCAGGGAATACACCGACGAAAAGATAATCTATGGTGATGCCACCATGCTTTCGAAAAACATTGCCGAAGTACAAACCAGTATAGTAACGGCATCCAAACAAATTCCGATAAAATACAGGGTAGCCTTTAAAAACCAGGAATGGAGGTGTTACGATGTCATTATCGAGGGCGTGAGTCTGGTAAGAAATTACCGGAGTCAATTCAACAAGATCCTCCAGAATAAAACTCCGGAAGACCTGTTGCAGCAATTGAGTGAAATGGTTAATAAGAAAGAGGCCCCAACAGAGTAAAACACCCGGTAGGCAGGAAATATGGAGAAAGACTTGCAAAGGGATCCCACGGCTTTATTTGCCTTGATTCTGGTATTTTCATTTCTCTTCGCCGGATATGGGTCGAATTATAAAAAGGCCTTTGCGGAAGAAACGGCTGTATCTGCAGACGCCGGTGAAGAGAACGCCCTTCAGGATGAATACGATGAATGGACTTATGACTTAGAAGAAGAGGAGTCGGCATCTCGGATACGTGACCCGCTGGAAAGATTCAACAGGGGTGTCTTTGCCTTTAATGACTTCTTTTACTTCAGGGCCCTTAAACCTGTTGCCCGCGGTTATAGATTTATTACCCCGGAACCGGTTCGTATCGGGGTTAAAAACTTCTTTTACAATCTCGGGTTTCCTGTACGGTTCGTAAACTATATCCTCCAGGTCAAATTTCAGAGGGCCGGACAGGACACATGCCGATTTATCTTGAACAGCACGGCCGGCATACTCGGATTTTTTAACCCGGCCCAGAGGTGTCCGTGGCTGAACCAGCCGCCGGAGGATATGGGACAGACCCTGGGCAAATGGTCGATCGGCAATGGATTTTACATCGTCTGGCCACTTCTGGGCCCTTCCACTTTACGCGATTCAGCAGGACTAATAGGGGACTACTTTCTTCAACCGGTAAGCTATGTAAGGCCTTTTTATGTCTCCATGGGTGCCAGATCTTATGAAGCGGTTAACGATACATCCCTGTCCATCGGCGAATATGAATCCATTAAAGAGTCAGCGCTTGATCCTTATACCGCCCTTAAAGACGCCTATATGCAGTACCGCGAAAAGGCGGTCCAAGAATAATAAAGGAATAAAATTATATGTACACAAAAGTCCTTGTTCTCCGCTTTCCGCCGGAGGTAACAGATGAACCCATAATATGTAATCTGAGCCGCAAGCATGATCTGTGCTTTAACATACTAAAGGCGACAATACTCCCGGGCCGGGAGGGCCTTATGGTGCTTGAACTGTCGGGACACAAAAGACATGTAAGAGAAGGGCTCAGTTATCTGAAGGATCTGGGTGTCGGCGTAAAATCCGTAGAACAGGAAATACGCAGAAATGATGATGTGTGTTATCAGTGCGGAGTGTGTACCGGTATATGCCCCAGCCATGCACTGCACATGGACAGAGAGACCATGGAAGTGATATTTGACCCTAAAGAATGTACGGGCTGTGAACTCTGCGTGGCAGTGTGCCCTGTAAGGGCCATGGAAATCCGTTTCAGCAGGGACAGGGTCCTGGCCTGACGTATACTGTCGAATATTCTGTAATAAAAGGCAAAAGTATCATATCATAATCAAGAGCCCAAACCCAAAAGACAAATCCGTTCTGATAGCCTTGAGCGGTGGCATAGACAGCGCCGTCGCAGCACATGAACTGCTTCAAGCCGGATGGCATACCGAGGCATACTTCCTTAATATTCTGCCGAAAGGGGTTTCAGATAAGGGTCTTGTTGCATCAAAGGCCGTGGCAAGGCATCTGGGTATCAGACTACACTGTCTGAATGAGGCCAGGATATTTGAAAAAGAGGTAATCTCATACTTCACCAAGTCCTACAATATGGGTATGACCCCAAATCCCTGCGTGGTATGTAACAACAGGATCAAAGTGGTCATCGGTCTGTCTCTGGCCGCTTCGCTTGGTATTGATTATCTTGCCACGGGCCACTATGCACGTACAAAGAGGCTTTTAAACGGTCAAACAGGTCTTCTGAAGGCGAAAGATTTAAAAAAGGACCAGTCATATTTTCTGCACCAGATATCAAAAGAGGTCCTTCCCAGGTTGATATTTCCGCTTGGAGACCGCATAAAAAGAGATGTAATGGAACAGGCCGGACGGACGGGTCTCTCTCATATAGTTCAGAAAGAAAGCCAGGAAATTTGCTTCTTAAAAGGTAATTACCGGACCTTTCTGAAAAAGATGGGCCTTTCTGATAATATGCCGGGAGACATCGTTTCTTTAGACGGGAAAGTCCTCGGAAGACATGCAGGATTATATGCCTTCACCGTAGGACAGAGACAGGGGATCGGCATTCCGGACAAGACGCCTTATTATGTAATTGCTCTGGACAGAAAAAACAACCGGCTGGTAGTTGGAAAAGGACATCACCTCTGGGGCAAAGAACTCCTTGCGGAACATGTTAACTGGCTGGTTAATCCTGATACGGTCTCTGAACAATCGTGTACTGTAAAGATCCGCCACGGCAACGCAGGTGGCCGGGCGGATCTGGAGGTTCTGGAGTCAGGCAGGGTCAGAGTTCGCTTTATCTCTGAGCAATTGGCAATTACACCGGGGCAATTTGCGGTCTTTTATTTGGATGAGCTGGTAGCCGGGGGTGGTTCAATATGCGGGTAGCCCTTTACACCCTGGGTTGCAAGGTAAATCAGTTTGAAACGGCCGCCCTGGCAGAGGGTTTTATCTCGAAAGGGGCGGATATTGTACCTTACACCCAGGAGGCTGACATCTACGTTGTAAATACCTGCACAGTGACTTCAAGGGCTGCATGTCAGTCAAGGCAGATACTCAGAAGGGTAAGGCGATCCCGAAAAAAGGCGCGGGTCATTGCCGCTGGCTGCTATGTCCAGACCGGGGCGCAGGAGATCCTGGAGGCCGTTCCGGGCCAGATATGTCTGGTGGGAAACGACCAGAAGGCACACCTTGTAGACCTTGCCTTTGAGCTGGAAGATGGTCTGGAATTCTATGTCGGCAATATTTCCAGGGTTGCAGCCATTGCTCCCTTTACCATAAAACGCCAATGGGGAAGGACCAGGGCCTTTGTGCGAATTCAGGACGGATGTAATTCCTTTTGCACATACTGTATTGTACCTTACGCCCGGGGGAGGAGCAGGAGCCTCGCGCCTGAACTGGTAGAAAGGCAGATCGATATCCTGGTCCAGGAAGGAATAAAAGAAGTAGTGCTCACCGGGATACACATAGGCATGTATGGTGATGACCTGCTGGAAAAGACTTCCCTCCTGTGCCTTTTAAAAAGGCTGTGTCCGGCCTTTCCTGAACTGAGGTTTCGTTTAAGCTCCATAGAACCATCAGAAATTACGCCGGACATGATATCATGGGCGATGTCCACCCCGAATTTCTGCCCTCACTGGCACATCTCGCTCCAAAGCGGTTCTGATAAAATCCTGAAACTGATGAACCGCCGGTACACGTCTTCCCTTTACAGAGACTTAATTATGCAACTGAGAACGGCCATGCCTGAGTCGGCCATAGGGTCGGATGTACTGGTCGGATTTCCCGGGGAAGACGGCCCTGCCTTTCAAAAGACCCTGGAATTGATATCAGAACTGCCCATTACATATGTGCATGCATTTCCATTTTCTCCCAGGCCCGGGACCATCGCGGCAGAAATGAAAAATATGGTGACCAAAAAAGAAAAGGTGAAAAGGGCACAAGCCGTCAGGGACCTGGGGTTTGAGAAAAAACAGGCCTTTTATCGCCTCCATGTGGAAAAGATAGTTGAGTGCCTTATGGAGGGACGGGATAAAGAGACCGGTCTTTGGAAAGGACTTGCTCCAAACTATATCCCGGTGCTGGTTGAGGCCGGAATGGATCAGGCGGACCTCAAAAATCAGATCCTGCCGGTGCGGATCATAAAGGCCGAAAGGGGAATGGTGTTCGGGACCTTATTAAAACAAAAAATCTAGCCAAGGTCTCCCACATTCAGGCCCCTCACGTTTTTCCTCATGTATTCACTGTATTTTATTATATCAGAGATGTTAGAACTGTTGATCAGAAAGAGTCCTGGAGCATCTTCACCGCTGAGCCGCCTCAGCGGATCAAGATAGGCGGGTTCAACCCCCATTGAGGCAAGGGCATCCAGAAGCTCCGCCCCTTTGACCTGATCGATATCCATATGTCCCGTGAGTCCATCCATAGCCTCCATGCCGTTCAGGGTCAAGAGCCTGGCAATTGCGTGGATGATTCCCGTACTGCCGCACATGCATGCCCACTTGGCCGCCTTTATTGCATACCGGTTCCCGTTAAAGGAAACGGCCACGCCTTTAGCATTTTTTACCAGTTCCAGGGCCTGCACATCGGTAATACTGTCTCCCACGTAGAGCACATCAGACGAGGTAAGCCCGGTCCTTTTCAGGCTGTCTTCAACCGCCCTTGCCTTTTCAGGGCCTCCAACCGGGTTTATGTCGGATAATATTCTTCCAATCCCCATTTCTGGAATCTCTTCCCAAAATATGTTATCCATACGGCTGACCAGGGCCTGATTTTCATTGCTCAGATCTCTGATATCCCTTGCCCCTTCAGGCCAGTCAAGAAGGTCTTGGCCGACAATTTCTGAAGCCAGCCGCTCAAGTCTCTTTTGTTCCTGTTCCGTAAGTTTATATCGGTCCAGGTCTACGGAAGTGCAGTAGACGTGATCCGCTGGAAAACCGGTTACCCTGCAGAGTGCCTGCAGATAGGGACAATAGCTTGTACTTATGATAAATGCAGGCATCAGGCCGGCTATCATTGAAAGCATATCACTTGCCCCTGGAAGGAGCATCAGGGTCTCTTCTGAAAATTTCTCTATCTTTTCATTGGTAACCCCGTAAGCCATTAAAAAGGGGAGCACCAGCTTAAGGGTATCCCCCGCCTTATACCCCTGTCTTTTCTCTATATCCGCGAGATAATCGTCATATCTACTGACTCCGGCAAAGAAACTTCCCCCTTCGGGCATCATGGCTTCGCAAAGCTCATAGGCATTGTCATTCTGAGTTATGGGACCTTCACAGTCGATATTGAGTTGAGGCATCTCCATGCTCCTTTGATCAGACTCTTATCTTTGTCTCCTCAAGAAGTCTGTCCACAAACGACAACAGAAATTGCCTCTGTTGTGTAGTTGCATAATTCACACATTCACACCTTATCTTCCTGCGGCTCCTGACCAGCATCTCAATCTTCACCCATTTGTCCCCAAGCTCTATGGCCGCGCAATGGGGCTGGCAGTCCTGATGTTCATACTGTACCGGAGAAAGGATATCACCTGGTATTGTGAGCCAGTAAAGGCCCTTGATATCTGAGATATCACAGCACTTATCCAGATAGGCCTTAATCTTTTCCACTTCTTCAGGTCTGAGTTCATCCACTACATATTGTCGCATTCTGAAAAATCTCCCTGAGTTTTATATTCTTACCTTTTTGATCCAGCGATCAAGTATTCATGAATCTTATTGGTCCTGCCGTCTCCCTGCTTAAAGGCACTGGATATTAATTCTTTACCAATCTGGCTAGTGAAGTGAGTCTAACAACGGCGTAAGGGGCCGCAAGGGCTGATTCAAATACAGTGCCGGGCTGAACACCCGGTCCTCCGGTGTCAATGAATCTATTTGAATGTCTTTGAGATCTATCTTTATTTCCAGATGCATCTTCTTGAACTTCATTCGGATTTTGCCCGGATAAGGGGCATGATCTTCCAGGTATACATGGTCATCGTACAGGGCCTGGAATTCCGAATTCTCTATAGAGATGGGTAACAGTGTCTGCCTGTCGAATTTTGCCCATCCGGAGCCTCCCTTATGGAAAAAACTGATATAAAACAAATTTTTATCGTTTTCAAGGCCTCGTTGCGGCATATATTGAAACAGCTGGACATCCTGAGCCCTAACCACACTCCATGGGTTCAACAGCCAGGAGGCCTCGTTGATAAGGGCGGATATCTTTTTGACATTTTTGATTTTGTAATTAATACTGCTGACATATACCGCCTTATGTGACGGTATAAAAAGATAAAGGGATCGTTCGGCAACCAGGCAGTCAAAGACCGTTATGCCGAAGGGACCATGGCCTATCACCCTGGCGAGAACCCCTTCACGAGTCCTTGTCCACATAAGTTGTCCCTTGATTTCAGGCCGGGTTTGGTCATGGATTGTGAGCTTCAATCTTATCCCGGCACTGAGGTTGTTGAGCCTGGTTGCCTGAAAGTTCATGGCATCCAATATATCTCCGGTTGTTATGATGGTACCGGGTTTTGGAGGGGATGGGGCTTCCGGTTTTCCTGCACAACCGCACAGGCACGCACATGCAAAAAGGGCAACGGCAATAGCAGATGCAAAATTACAGATTATTTTATTCATAAGTGATCCCACAGAATCCATTTATGATGGGCCAAAGACATTGGGGCCTGACCATTTCCATAGACTCTCTGGACCTCTATATTAATTGACACCTGAGGTTCAATCAGCACTTCGTATTGAAAGGGCATGAATTGTGTAGCACGGGATTCGTAAAATAACAACAACCGGCGATATAAATATAAGGTATGATTTTAATGAAGAGGCCCGGTCTTCGCCGGGCCGGCTCAATTTTCCGGCTACCTGGGCGTTGTCTTCAGACAGGCGGCAGGGCGCTATTCAGGTTTATCAGGGTTTGAGGAGGTCTTAAAAAACTATGGAACAAGACATTGGAAAGGCCTTAACATATCAGATAAAGAGGGAAATAGCAGAGAGGTACTTCGGCTATAGAAAGATCATAGAGGATGACAAGCTGGCCCTTGAGGGCATGATCTTAGATCTTCGCTTCCTATACGAACAAAAGGTGGGAAGGGATATGGCCAGGATATATGTCCTTCTACGAGATAAGGACCTGATCGACGAATTTTTAAGGCTTACGGGCTGGAAAGACCGTCCCTTTTTCGATCCTTACACAGTGGAATCCGCTACTATTATGCAACGGCTCCTTCAGGACATGGAACTCCATGGCTGGCTGGCCCACAACAAATTTCTCAATCTGTTACTGGACGGTTATAAAAGGCTTTGCGCGGACACCTCTGAATACAGAGAAAAGCTGCATGAAGTGCTGGATGAAGCCCAGGTCATAGACGAGGAAATTAGTCAGTTCAAGCAAAAATTCGTACTTGAGGAGATCATGAGTTTTCTGAATACATTAGACAGGAGGGATGAACTTGCAAGTGTATTGGGTGAGGATATGCCCCCGGGCAGACAGGAAGACCTGTCATCCCGTCTTGAACTGATACCTGTTGGCGACCTTGGGAAATTACTGCCCAAGGTGCCGGATTTGCCGGTGCCGGACAAAATAAAGAGAGGCCTGAAAGGACTTGCAGATAGAGTGGATAAATCTCATAAGGAGGAAGTCCTTAAGGCCGTGGGGATTAAACGGATTTGAGATTTGATATATAAAACGGAGGAATACAATTTCTATGGGTACGGATAACGATTTTGTTTCATACTCCGGTGATACCGGGAATATTCAACATATCTGGCACACCGTAACAGTGCCCCTGGGAGCCGATACATATGATATTGTTATAGGACCCGGGCTCTTGACAGACCTGGCGCAAGACCTCAAATCGAGTCTGGCTGCCCCGCGATATCTGATCATCACGGATTCAAACGTAGAAGATTACCTTGGGGTGGACCTTGTCAGGCTGCTGAGACAGAGCGGGGCCGGCGTCGATTTGCTGTCCTTTAAGGCAGGCGAAGAATCAAAAAACATGGGTACCATAGTGGAGCTGGCCAGTAAAATGGTTGACCTGGGTGCAGACAGACAGACCGCCGTACTGGCCCTGGGCGGCGGAGTGGTCGGGGATATGGCGGGTTTTCTTGCCTCCATTTACATGAGGGGTGTACCGCTTGTTCAGATCCCCACTACACTCCTTGCTCAGGTAGACAGCTCGGTAGGAGGAAAGACAGGGGTCGACCTGCCCGAGGGCAAAAACCTTCTGGGGACCTTTTATCAGCCAGTGAGGGTCTATGCAGATATAGGTGTGCTGGCCACCCTGCCCCGGGCTGAGATAAGAAACGGCCTTGCCGAAGTAGTCAAGTATGGAATGATCCAAAGCCGGGAATTCTTTGATTTTCTGGAGGAGAAATGGAGGGATATAGTAAGCCTTGAGCCGAATGTCACTGCCCGGATAGTCTTCAACTCCTGTTCCATAAAGGCCGGTGTAGTGTCCGCCGATGAGCGGGAAGGAGATTTGAGACGAATACTTAATTTCGGCCACACATTGGGTCATGCGGTGGAGGCCGCGGCACATTATCAGATTCCTCATGGAGAGGCGGTTTCCATGGGCATGGTAGTGGTTTCGAGGATTTCTGCGGCAAAGGGTCTAATGCCCCGGAGGGATCTCGAAAGGCTGTGCGGGCTCTTGGACAGGTTACAGCTTCCCGGCAGGATTCCGGCGGAACTCCGGGCAGAGGAGCTGATGGATCTCCTGCGGCATGACAAAAAGGCAAGGTCAGGCAGACCTCACTTTATACTGAGCAAGGGAATCGGTCAGATTCTAATAACGGATGATGTCAGCAGAGAGGAACTGGCCGCGGCCATTGAGGCCTCACGGGCCTGAAGATCAACTGGTATATTCGCTGGAGAATTTCGCATTTGCCTCAAACTGCAGCAAAAGCGCCTTGACCTCCAGGCCGCATGAAAAGCCAACAAGGTCTCCTTGTTTCCCGATCACCCTGTGACAGGGTATAATAATGGGCAGCGGATTGGCCCTAAGTGCCTGTCCCACTGCCCTGGGCGAGCGGCAATCCACTTCAGAGGCGATCTCGCCGTATGTCTTCATCCCTCCGGAGGGGATACCGCAAGTGACATCCCACACCCTCTTTTGAAAGGCGGTTCCCGCCGCCTTAAAGGGTATTGATGACCCGTTTAACCCGCCTTGAAGGATTCCCATAAATTTACGGGCAAGGGGTGACGAAGTCCGATCCCCAGATATATCGGAGATAGCAGGCTTTATACAGACAACAAGACCATGTTCCCAGTGTGCCCGTATCTTTAAGGTATGATCAAGTATTCGCAGAAAGCAGACTTCTGTTTTTATCACTTTTTTATCACAGATCCATACTACAGTGAGCGTTTAATCGAAGTTCTGTTTTTAGTATTGTGTCTAAAACCAAATTGAGCGATCAGCTAATCGCTTCATTCAGGTTCAGCAGAATCATATACAGTGTTCATATCCCTGATATGTAATGTCTTTTGCCCCTTTAGACGTCCTTAAAAATACACCCTCTCCCCTTACTATCCTTCCTATTTGGAACGGCATATGCCCCAGGATCTTCGAGGCGATCTTTTGTACTTCGGACCTGTATTTTTTTGATACGGTCCACAAGAGTTCAAAGTCTTCTCCCCCTGTAAGGGCAAACTCCAGGGGCGATCTACCCAGGAACCGGGATGCTCTCTTAAGCGATCGGGAGACCGGAATCTCCATTACCCGGACTTCAGCTCCGACCTTGCTGTCTCTGCATATATGGGCAAGATCTGTAGCAACACCGTCGGATATATCTATGGCGGTTTGAACCATGCCGCTTGCAAGCAGGGCCTGTCCCAGCCTCACACGGGGTTCAGGGTCCAGATGCCTGCGCGCGAGCCTTTTAAAAACGGCCTTTGAGATCCTGTGCGCCGCCTTTCGACCCCTGAA
>DQXT01000140.1 GCA_011042225.1 Deltaproteobacteria bacterium
ATTTTTAGTACTTTAGCTAAGTCAAGTATACTAAATTGGAGCTGCTTTTTCAATTATTTTTGCTATTTTTTCAGTATGTTGAATATCTTTCCGATCGTTTTTTTAACTGCGAAACTTCAGTAAAGTTATAAAAAATATCATTTTCTGATAACATATTTCTGTGACTCAAGACGCTTCTAATTTCAAAGGCGAAACCGATTATATCGAAGATCTGGAACTAAAAATCACCAAACCGTTAGAGGATTCAGGTGATAATGGTCTAAGGACCGATGCTGATTTAACGGAGTCGATGGGAAATGACTTTGACATGACACTCTCTGAAGACGAATCATGGGATGAGAAAAATCATCTAATGGATATTCGGCTTTTTGATAGTCATGATGAGCCAGACAAAAAGGAACTAACAATACATAAAGAAAAGACTGTTCCGCAGGATGAATTAAAAGCGGGCCTCTTGCAAAAAAACCGGGAAGCCAAGCTGTTGCACGAAGCATCATGGATTATTTGGACGATATCAGGGGCCTCGGGAATTCTCCTCATTATTGGACTTGCGCTTCTGTGGAATCTATCGGCTCCGTTCTTTGAGCCACATGGCATGGTTACGGAAGATATCCGGCACAACTTGCCTAATCATAGTGCTTCTGAAACCATAGATCTTGCCCCATTCCTTATACCAGTGCAACGGGACAAGGAACTGGTCTTTTTAAAATTACAAGTGGAACTTATTGTTTCTGATGCGGAAACAAAAAATGCAATTAGAAAAAAAGAGGCCTGGATC
The DNA here is from genome assembly GCA_011042225.1 of Deltaproteobacteria bacterium. GTDB lineage: Bacteria > Desulfobacterota > Dissulfuribacteria > Dissulfuribacterales > UBA3076 > UBA3076. Next base: position 779 of record DQXT01000140.1, read on the forward strand.
AGAGACACAATCTCCAGAAGGCTCAAGGGCATTGATATAAGCTCAGGTATTCAAGAAGAATCCCTGAAGCAATACGGACAACCGATAATCAGGTGCCTAAATCATGATCTTGCACCGCTTAGAGTAAAAGATGTAAGACTTAGGGGCCATCTGATGAAATAATTTGAAGCGAAACCGGAACTTATCACTGTCTTTTAGCATCTTTTGCTTCAAGTTTTACAGTGCTTGCCCTCTTTTTTTTGATCCAGATTCCAAACAAATCTAATCCAAACTTAACCGTGAGCGCAAACCAGACCCAATGATAACATCTTAAGCTTTTTCGCAAGAAGTCCTCCATGTCGCCATTTGCTGATACTGCGATTTGTTGTAATATTGAAGATTAGAAATTAAAATTACTTTTGGACCTTTCGCAAAAGGTCCTTTGAACCCATAATAAAAAAACCGTCTAAAACTACAAGATAGATATAATGTAAAAAATACCATACCTGTTTTCTCTATGGCACAATTTTTTATGAGGCCCTTATAATAGTAAAATGACAAAATCGGTTAACAATAAAGATAATTCTGAAAAAGTTGATTTGCCACAATCTCCCGAGCAAAGCGCCCGGGCTACAAAAAGGCTTTCTAACAAAGAACGCCTCCGTTCTTTCCTGCAAATTTTCAGCCGGGACGATCGTGTACTGGTCATAATAATAGCTGACCCGGATGCCATGGCCAGCGCCCAGGCAGTAAAAAGATTGCTCAGCCGAAGAGTGGAAGATGTTACAATAGCCCATAACAATGAGATAAAGCGTGTAAATAACCTTGCAATGAGAGATTTTCTAAAAATTCCCCTGCATAGGCTGAGGGGAGTAAAACAGAGTCAATATACCAAATTTGTGCTTGTAGACTCTCAACCCCCTCATCATCCAGACCTGACTTCAATTTCCTATAATGCAGTGATCGACCACCACCCACTTACTGATGGATGGGATGCCCCTTTCGTAGACATAAGACCAGAATATGGAGCGGTTGCATCTATGCTCACAGAATACCTGAAGGCAGCCAAGATAAAGCCTGCAGTAGCACTTGCAACAGCACTTTTTTACGGTATAAAGGTTGATACCCAAAATTTTACCAATAAGACCTCTCCATCCGATATACTCTGTTTCCAATATCTCTTTAAACAAATCAACCAGCAACTGCTAAACAAAATAGAGACCGCTGTTATAAGACGATCGGAACTGAAATATTTCAAGAGCGCCCTGGAAACCATGAAAATCAGCAAAAAACGTATTTATGTCCATCTGGGACGCGTCAGAAATCCGGATATCCTTGTCGTAGTAGCCGATTTTTTTTCACATATTCACGACATAGCCTGGGTCATAATATCCGGCCGTTATGGAGAAAAGCTTGTGGTAATATTTCGCTGCGATGGTTATAAAAAAAATGCAGGCAAATTGGCAACCCGTGTGTTTGGGGAAATTGGGTCAGCCGGCGGGCACAGACAAAGTGCCAGGGCAGAGGTCCCCTACAAAAACTTACCCAACGGTGCGGGCAAAAATTTTTCAACAAACAGACTCCTTCGTTTGGTAGTTAAACATATCGCGTAAATAGATGGTGTATACAATCCAGTAACTGGAGGAAAGTAAAATGCCGATCTATGAATACCGCTGTAAAAAGTGTGGAAAGATTTCTTCCCACCTCGTACTCAATAGGGACGATTTTAAATCCCATTGCAAACATTGCGGAAGCGGCTCGGTCACCAAGTTGATCTCTAGGGTTAATGTACGGCTTTCGGAAGAAACAAGAATGGACAAATTGGCGGATCCGTCAATGTTAGCTGGTCTCGACGAAAATGATCCCAAAAGTATGGCTAAGTGGATGAAAAAAATGGGGAGCCTTGCGGGAGACAACCTCGATGAAGACTTTGACCGGATGGTTGATGAAGCCATGGAAGAGGCGGCCCAGGAAGAAAAGTCGGTCGGACCTGACAGTAATATGCCGGACGGATTATCCTCTTCTGTAACAGACTCAACGGCAATTTGATTTAAATCCACTCATCAGGTTAGCAAATGCCGAAAATCTTAGCTATGGTTCTTGCGGGCGGCAGGGTTGATGAACTCGGAGTACTTACCTTCCTCAGGCCCAAAAGCACAGTGCCCTTTGGAGGCCTTTACAGATTCATAGACTTTCCTCTCAGCAATCTTATGCAATCAGGCATTGAGAGGGTCGGAATTCTCAGCCAGTACAGGTCCTCCTCTTTAATAGAGCATATCGGAACAGGTGCATCCTGGGATATGACAGGCAGACATCGAGGTATTACTATTCTTCCCCCCTTTAAAGGCTTACACGCCTCAGACTGGTATAAGGGCACAGCGGACGCAGTATATCAGAACCTTGATTTTATCCATGCTCACAAGCCAGACCTTATACTGATTTTATCCGGCGACCATGTGTATAACATGCATTATAACAGACTCATTCAATTCCATCTGGATATGGGGGCCGATGTTACTGCCTCTTTTGTTGAGGTCAGTCCGTCAGGTCTATCCAGATTCGGCCTAGCCCGAATTTCTGATGATGACCCGAGAGGAGGTCGTATTCTGGAATATCTTGAAAAACCGGCTCACCCTTTATCTAATTGGGCTTCAATGACCATATACCTGTTTAAGACGGAGATCCTGGAGCAAGCTCTGAAAAAAAACGCCGAAATTGACTCTCATGAATTTGGCAGAGATATAATCCCCGCCATAATGAACAGATATGAGGTATATGGTTATAAATTTCATGGTTATTGGGGATATAGTCGCACTTTAGAAGAATACTGGACTGCCAACATGGATCTCCTGGGAGAACGTCCTGGAATAAAATTAGACGATTGGCAAGTTCGCACCAATTTGGACCACGAGTCGATAAGAGACAGGGGGCCTGCACTTATCGGCACCCAGGGATCAATAGATAATTCAAGGATCTATAATGGGGTTAGAGTTAAAGGACAGATCGCTCGATCAATCCTTTTTCCAGGGGCCTATGTAGGAGTGGGGGCAGTGGTAAAAGATTCAATACTGTTTTTCGACACCCAGGTCGGACCAGGAGCCAAAGTTGAAAATACTATAACGGACCTTGGTGTCAGTATAGGTAGAGATTCCATAATCGGCAAACAGGACAAGGCACTCACCGTAATCGGTCTCAGAACACAAATACCCCAGGGAATAATAATAGGAGCAGGGTGCAGCGTTCACCCTGAACTCAAGGCCGAAAACTTCATTCAAAAGCTTTACGGGCAGGGAAATGTAATAACTTCGGATAATTAAATGGGCTTACATTTATGCCTATCGGCATACGTTTAAATCCAATCTTCCCCTGCATCTCTAAATGATTAAAAAACACAATTTATGACCTTATATATATATTTAATCCATTTAGTATATATTATTCCATGGAGAAACTTTCAATGATTGTGCCTGTTATTTTATGCGGCGGCTCAGGTACCCGTCTCTGGCCGCTATCTCGTGAGGCCTATCCTAAACAATTTTATTCATTGGTGGAAGATGCAACGCTTTTACAGTCAACTGTCAAACGCCTGTCCAATCTTCCAGGTTGTAAAACACCTCTGCTTGTTTGTAACAATCAACATCGTTTTCTTGTGGCTGAGCAGTTGCGCCGTATTGGTGTTAAGTCTCCGTCCATTCTGCTTGAACCGGTGGGGCGAAATACCGCCCCTGCAGTGGCATGTGCTGCCCTGAGTCTCATAGAGCAGAAAGATGACCCTGTGCTATTTGTATTACCGGCAGATCACATCATTAGAGACATTCAGGCATTCGGCCAAGCTGTTGAAACGGGTTCTTTATTAGCGGATCAGGGAAATCTGGTGACTTTCGGCGTCATACCCACGGCACCTGAAACAGGTTATGGATACATCAAGGCATCAGATCGTCTGCATACGGATAATCCGGCTTTTCGTGTAGATCATTTTGTGGAGAAGCCGAATCGTGATACGGCTAAAGATTATATTGCCTCCGGTTCTTATTATTGGAACAGTGGAATGTTCATGTTCAGGGCCAGCCGCTATATTAAGGAACTGGAGCATCTTGCCCCGGAGATACTCTCTGCCTGTACTTTGGCCTGTGAAAAGATTGTACAGGACTTGGATTTTTTGCGTCTTGATGCTGAGGGATTTGCTGATTGCCCAAGTGACTCTGTTGATTATGCGATAATGGAGAAGACGGACAGCGCTGTTATTGTGCCCCTGGATGCAGGTTGGAGTGACCTCGGTTCATGGGCCTCATTGTTAGAACTGGGGCCCCGCGATAAAGATGAAAATGTAGTCCTCGGAGACGTAATTACCCAAGACGTCAAAAATTGTTATATGCGCAGTGAAGCAAGGCTGCTGACCGCCATAGGCGTAAAAGACCTGATAGTGGTGGATTCCTCCGACGCACTGCTTGTTGTCCATAAAAAACGTGTTCAGGACGTTAAGGCCATTGTAAACCGGCTGAAGGCATCTGGACGAAAGGAATATAGCAGCCACCGCAAGGTCTATCGACCCTGGGGATCATATGAGAACATAGATGTATCAGAGCGCTTCAAGGTAAAACGGATTACAGTAAAGCCCGGAGGGATCCTGTCTTTGCAGATGCATCACCACAGGGCAGAGCACTGGATTATAGTCAGAGGTACTGCCAGGGTCACTCGAGGCGATGAGGTGTTATTACTGACAGAGGACCAGTCCACCTACATCCCATTAGGTGTAAATCATCGTCTGGAAAATCTGGGTATGATTCCTTTGGATTTGATAGAAGTCCAAACCGGCAGCTACCTGGGTGAAGATGACATCATAAGGCTAGAGGATGTATATGGCCGCTGATCTTGTTTGTTTCATGGCCTATGATATACGCGGCCGCATTCCTGATCAATTGAATGAGGAGATAGCCTTTAAGATCGGCAGGAGCTATGCAGAATTTCTAAGGCCTAAACAGGTAGTAATAGGACGTGATGTTCGGCTCTCCAGTGAATCCCTGTGTGATGCCCTCAGCCATGGCCTGATAAGAAGCGGAGTGAATGTATTCGATATCGGTCTGTGCGGCACAGAGGAAGTATATTTCGCCACCTTTCACCATCACCTTGATGGCGGAATTATGGTAACCGCAAGTCACAACCCCAGGGATTTTAACGGTATGAAGCTGGTGCGGGAGGAGGCACATCCCATAAGTGGTGACACAGGGCTTAATGAAATCCGCCGGCTGGCAAAAAAGGGCAAATTTTCCCCAACGGAAAGATCAGGGCAATATAAGGCATTGATCAGCAGACCTGCGTATATCAGGCATCTATTGCACTATGTAAATATACCGGAACTTTGTCCACTTAAGATCGTAATCAATCCCGGTAACGGCTGCGCAGGTCCGGTGATGGATGAGTTGGAGCCCCATCTGCCCTTTGAGTTCATTAAGGTCCAGCACCGGCCTGACGGGACCTTCCCCAACGGAATTCCAAACCCACTATTGCAGGAGAACCGTTCTGTTACCAGTAAGGCTGTTCTGTCTTCAGGTGCTGATTTGGGTATTGCATGGGATGGAGATTTTGACCGCTGTTTCTTTTTTGATGAAAAAGGCCGCTTTATCGAAGGCTATTATATTGTAGGTCTGCTGGCTGAAGCATTTCTGACAAAAAGGCCGGGAGAAAAGATCATACACGATCCAAGATTGATATGGAACACTATTGATGTCGTGACCGAGGCAGGCGGTATCCCCTTACAGAACAAGACAGGACATGCCTTTATGAAGGAGCGTATGAGGACTGAAAACGCTATTTACGGTGGGGAAATGAGCGCTCATCATTACTTTCGGGATTTTGCTTATTGTGACAGCGGCATGATCCCATGGCTGTTAATTGCTGGACTGATGAGCCGGAAGCAACAGCCGCTTTCAGCCATGCTCGATAAACGTATCGCTATGTATCCAGCCAGTGGAGAGATCAACCGACGACTGAACAATCCTTTAGCTGCCATTGCTGGTGTAAGAAAGGTCTATGGACCTCAGGCCGCCCGCGTAGATGAAACCGACGGAATAAGCATGGAGTTTGATAGTTGGCGCTTCAATTTGCGCTGTTCAAATACGGAGCCGGTATTACGCCTGAATGTGGAATCCAGAGGTGATGAAAAGCTGATGCAGGAAAAGACAAAGGAGCTACTGGCGCTGATCGAAACCAATGGATGATAAGGTACCATCCCTTGTCTCTCCGGCATTTGAACCTCCTTCCACCTTGATCACTGTGTGGACATTACCTCTGGGATGAAAGTCACCTTCCAGCTTGATTATGCGTGGAGAAAGCGTCTTCATTAGGTCTGAGAAGATCTTGTTGGTGGCCTCTTCGTGTGACATGTATCGATCTCTATAGTCATTGAGATAGAGTTTTAGAGATTTCAGTTCCACTATAAACCGGTCTGGTACATAAATTATCTTTATGGTAGCAAAATCAGGATATCCGGACTTTGGACAAAGGCAGGTAAATTCCGGGAAACTTACCTCTATGGTATAGTCGCGTTCAGGATATGGATTAGGCCACGGTTCAAGTTCGGCCCTTTTAATTTTTTTTTCTCCATATTTCATTTTATCATTTTCCAGTAACTGTAATAGGGAAAACTATAGGTTGAGTTCTACCGGCCAACAAGAATTTCATGGACCGGAACAATGCTGACGCTTTTCCTTACGCCGGGCAGTTCCTCATACAAAACCTTCCACGTATTAGATGTCGGATGACCTATGGCAAGAACGCATCCATTCTCTACAGACAATTTTACCATTTTTTTGATTTCCCTTCTAATGGATTCCTTCTTGTTATCGTGGTCTAAAAATACGGCCCTTTCCGTAGCCGGTATACCCATGGATCTGGCAGTTGCATATGCCACACTGTCATGAATAGTCTTACTGTCAACAAAGAAAAGACCACGGCGCTTTATTTCAGTGAGAATCAATTCCATGCCCCTTTGGCTTTTAGTAAATTTGGAACCCATATGATTATTTACCCCGATTGCGCCAGGTACGGCATCCAGGTCTTTTCTGAGTATCTGTAACATGGAATCAAAATCCATACTCAGACGCAGTACACCGGGACCTGGGTCAATCGCAGGATTAATGGGCTCTAAAGGCAAGTGTATTAAGACATCTTTGCCAAGATCCTTTGCCTTTTGAGCCAGTTTGGGCGTATAAGGTGCAGTCGGGAGAAAGGAAAAGGAAAGAGGGGCCTCTAATTTCAGAAAGTCATTGTTGATACTAAAATTATTGCCCATGTCGTCTATAAGTATAGCTACCAAAGGCATAGGGGCCCTTTCCGTTCTTGATGGTTCAGAAGGACGGACAACCGGTGGAGCGGAATCAAATTCTTCAAAAGGCAGGCGGAAGGGCAGAGGAAGTAAATATAAAAAAGCTATAATTGATCCGATTATCCCCAGCGCTATTATAGGCCAAAATAGGCCACGAGGACGTACTATCCCCTTGTTTTTGCGTATTTTTTTACTCGAAGACCGAGATTTAACCATCTAAAAGACTTGAACAAGTATATACTATATTCCTTACGGCTTTGCCGAAGGTTGCAGTTCTATAATATGAGAATTCACCTTATTGAACACATATCATCAATATGTCTAAATTTATGGATAGTAAGTATTTATGATAATCTGTGCCCTATTTAATTTGTTTAAATATAGCCCAAGCCTTTAGTATTCTGACTGCCTCTTCTAACTGGTTATCCATGAGAGGCGACTGCGTTTCTTTATTCTCAACTTCGGAGTCTTCATCTTCCGACTTATCTTTTACAGAACTCGTATCATCTTCAGTTGGCCTTTCTTCATTTAAGAGGTGTCCTTCTAAATCGCGTTCTGTCATGAAGTGAAAAATTTTGTCCTTTTCTTCCGGTTTTTTTTGTGGAGCGTAAGGTATTTCTATATCGGGTTCTATACCCTTTGCCTGTATGGATCTTCCGTTAGGTGTATAGTATCTTGCTGTAGTAAGACGCACTGCAGATCCATCTTCAAGCGGTATAATGGTCTGGACGGATCCTTTGCCAAAGGTCCGTACTCCTAAAATTATTGCCCTTTTATGATCTTGTAAGGCCCCGGCAACTATCTCTGAGGCACTGGCACTACCTTCATTGACCAATACTGCAATTGGGTAATTGTGAGAATGCCTGTTCTTATGAGCCTCAAAACGCATTTTTTGTTCTTCCATCCTGCCGTCTGTATAGACAACAAGCCCCTTTTCCAGAAATACATCAGCTACCTTTACCGCCTGATCAAGCAACCCGCCAGGATTGTTTCTCAGATCTAGAACCAGGCCCTTAAGGCCCTTGCCTTCTTCCAGTTCTTTTAGGGCTTTTTCCAGCTCAGAAATAGTCTTGTTCTGGAAGTTACTAACACGTATATAACCATAACCATCTTCCAGAATCCTGGACCTCACACTTTGTATAGGGATCACATCCCTTGTCAGGGTTATATCTTTAAGCTGTCTCCATCCCTCACGATATATGGAAATGGTGACCTTGGTCCCTTTGGCACCCCTTAAGAGCTTTACTGACTCAATCAAAGTCATGTTTTTAGTGGTTTTGCCATCTATTTTTAGTATTTTATCATTGGCCTTGAGGCCTGCTTCGTACGCCGGTGTGCCCTCTATAGGGGACACAACCGTAAGTATGCCGTCCTTGAGGCTGATTTCTATACCTATGCCTGTGAAGCTGCCCTTGGTCTCTATCTGAAGCTCCTGGTAGTCCTCAGGCTTCATGAAAGAAGAATGTGGATCAAGAGATTGGAGCATACCTTGTACTGCACCGTAAATAAGTTGCTTGGGCGGGATCTCTTCAACATAGTTACGTTGCACCAGATCGAGGACAGAACCAAAGATCTTAAGTTGTTCATAAGTTACGTCTTCTCTCGCAGAGGCGATTTGATGCGCCTGATAGGTGCCTATAACTACAAAAACACAAAGCAAAACAACTACAACAAGCCAGTTATGTCCCGACTTTGAAAATTTTTTCATTTTTTATCTCCCACAATTATCCATGACAATAAAACATTCAAGGAAGACAGGCAATCTCTAATTTGCCATTTAAGCCAGCCCCCTGACCTGAATAAACCTTAAGCGATTCAAGTTTTTGGGCACCCAAAGTCAAGAAATCGCCCCTCTCTTAATTGTAAGCAAGTACCACAACTTTAGGCCATTTAGCCGCTCTAAATTAACTTGCAAATATTCTGCCATAAGAAAATGCAAAATGAAAATGATGATTATAGAAAACGCCCTTAAGGAAGTATTTCATGTCCTGGAAATGAAAGCGCTGTTTGGAGCCGTTCAAGGTTGACGATGTTGAACTGATAATTGCATAGGGAAAAAATTTTATTATTCACTATCTTCTCCGGTTTTTCAGCCTTGGCGGCCTTCTGATGTATCTGCCCCGGCTATACCAATTAACCTAGTCTGCCTGCCTTGTCCTCTTCCAGCTCTCCTGCCTGGCCTTCGGAAATGGCATCTCTGGCCAGCTGATCAACCAGTTCGTTTTCCTCGTGTCCGGCATGTCCTCTGGTCCATTCCCAACGCACCCCGTGAAACCGGCACAAAGAATCAAGCGCCTGCCATAGATCCCTGTTTTTAACAGGTCTCTTTGCAGTAGTCTGCCAGCCTCTTCGCTTCCACTGGCCTATCCACTCGGTTATGCCTTGTTTTACGTATTTGGAATCGGTGGTAATAATGACATCACAGGCCCTTTTAAGGGCCTCAAGTGCCCGTATCGCTGCCAAAAGCTCCATACGATTGTTTGTTGTATTTTTTGACCAGCCCTTGATGCACTTTCTCTGTTCGTCATATTGCAGCATTGCCCCCCATCCACCAGGGCCAGGATTTCTGGAACAGGCCCCATCAGTGAATATATGGACTATATCTTTTTGATTGTGTGCCGGCATAGCAGTCTGTAACCTATTAAAACTAGTTCCGCCCTGTATATAAGGTAACGATACCCATTGTAAGAGGTCTGTGCCTGACCTCTCTGAATCCCACATCTTTCATCATTGCGGCCAGGATCTCAGGTTCATAGAAACCCTGTATGGAATCTGCCAGATAGCGATAGGCCTCTTTGTCGCGCGAAATGGTGCCGGCCATAAAGGGAAGAAGTTTATGGAGATAGAACTTGTATATTGGAGAGAAAAAACGATTTTTCGGACGCGAAAATTCGAGAATCGCGAGTTTCCCCCCTGTTTTCAGCACCCTTAACATCTCTCTGAGACCCTGTTCCGGCCGGCTGAGATTTCTGATACCAAAGGCTATTGTTATCCCCTGAAATTTCAAGTCATGGAGTGGCAGGCATTCCCCATCACCGCATATGGGGACTATATATTTTGCCTTCTTGCTGCCATTCTTCCATTGAAGCTCTCCATGACGGAGCATCTCATAACAGAAATCCACAGCCACTACCGGACGCTCTATCTGTCTCACAATTTCAGCAGAAAGGGGCATGGTTCCAGCGCAAAGGTCCAGTATGGGACCCTGCTTGAACTCATCAAACTCTCGCGTGGTTACCCATCTCCAGTAATGGTCTATATAAAAACTCAGCAACCCATTTAAAAAATCATATCTCCTGGAAACAGAGGCGAACTTGTCCCGTACAAAGCGCTTTTTTTCTTTTCCTGTTGGTATCATTGCTTAATTGGAGTTGACAAAATGCAACATTTTCAACTTCAAGACCCTGGGAAAATCATTGCGATCATGCAGCAATCGGAAAAAAAGAAGTAGACCTTTCTGCTTTTTTTCTGAAAAATCGAGTTCTATGCCCTTTAGGTATTCCAGACAATCTGATGAGTCCATCGGTATTCTGGGAGCAACCAGATTGCTTATACGTTCTAGTTCCTTCATGCCTTTATGATGGCATTCGCTGAGACGTCTATGGAGAAGACGTATTCTATCCGGCCATGCAATCCAGCTTTCTTCCCTGACTGCCCACACGGCGAAAACAAAAGGCAGACCTGTATGGTCCAGCCAAATTTTAGCCAGATCCGAACGAAAAAGACTGTCTCTTTGAAAACGCAGCCTCAGGGCCTCGTCTCCTATGGCAAGATATGCCTGAGCCGCTGGATTTGCCGACAGTTCTTTAAAATTTCCAGTCCTGAATACAGGCCTGATTCCTAAAAAGTCTTCAAGTATTATGTGCAAAAGGTTGACGGAAGTTGCGGATTGAGAAGTCAAAAGCACAAGTTTTTCATGAAGTTCTTCAATCGGAACCTTGCTGAGAAGAATCACACTGCCTACCGGTCCTGTGGCGCTTATACTAAGGTTGTCCAATATATAATATCTGCCTGCATTAAGACCATATGCATAGGAAGAGATACTGCCTGCATCCAATTTTCCCCTGGCCAAATGTCTGTTCAAACAGGTAGGAGGAGCCTCTTCCACCACCCATCCTTTTAAAGCGCCCATTTCCTGCCATGGGATATAGATAGGCGACGTATTAATAAAATTCACAATGCCCAGTCTGGCATACTTAACGTGCCTAGTCTCTTGTTTCATTACTATTACGCCCTTACCTCCTCAATTACCCGATAACCCAATCACCCACCTTACTATGTCCTTCATGGACAAGGAATTCCAGGACTTCTTTAACACCAACTGGACCGGACTCTATTGACAAAAAAGTTGCGTTTTTACCTCTGTCCAGACTCCCCAATTCCTTAGAGATACCAAGTGCCTTTGCCCCACCATAAGTACCCGCTCTGAAAATGGCCTCTGGAGGAAGGCCGGGAGCCAGATTTGAGAGGCTTGCCATTTCAGCGAAGATGGAAAGCTGGTCGTTGCTTGCAAGGCTGTCAGTACCAAGGGCCAATGATATCCCTGCGGCATATAGCTCTTCCGAAGGAGCCACACCTACTCCCAGAAATATATTACTCCGTGGACACAGACAAACTCCGGTCCCGGTTTTTGCCAGTATTGCGATGTCATCCCGGTCCACTTGAACACAATGAACACAGACTGTATGCCTGTCAAGAAGCCCCAATGATTCAAGATAGCTTACAGGAGATACCTGAGGGAGATCGTAATCCAGGGGCCAGTGTCCTTTTTCTTTCAAGAGTTCTATCAGGGGGCTATGGCCGCCCCGCAAAAAATCTATTTCGTCTTCTGATTCGGCTACGTGAATGGAAAAGGGCATATTATGGCTCTGATCCCATGCCTTAATGGCCTTAAGGACCTGCGGCGCCACAGAATAAGGCGCATGGGCGGAAAACGAATAGTGAAAAGATGGCCCCGGAATATCCATGGGTTCATTAATTTTTCCATTTACAAAAGGTGCACTGAAAAAAATTTCTTCATCCGCTCCATTCGGTACCGGGCATATCAGTTCATGAAAGAAAATACCGCTGAAGGGCCATGTGCCGTCTTTTTTGCTGGAAAACAGAAGTGGTATAACATCCAAATTCCCAACATCACCAACGGCAATAATCCCGTTTTCCCTCATCTCATTGATGGCCAGGGATATGGCCGGATTCCAATCTTCAGGTCTGATTTGATCGCGGGCCTCAACCAGTGACCTTACCCAACCGACAAAAGAGTTGCTTGGAGAAAAATGCTGTTTTAGGGGAGAGAGTTCAAGGTGCGAGTGGGTATTTATCAATGCAGGACAAAGTATGGAGTCTCCATGGTCTTTTATCTCTGCCGAATAGCTTGAGCGAAGTTCCGATGCGGGTCCTACATCTATTATTTTCCCTTGGAAGGTCACTATTGCCCCATTTTCTATTGGATGTCTTGAGACGGGGACCACCCATCTGGCTTTATGCAGGCAGAAGCAATTCAGTGATTCGGCGATTCGGCGATTCGGCGATTTAATATAGGAACCCACAGATTCAGAATTCACGGTTTATGGTTGTTTTGCCTGCACATTGGAACCGGAATCATTAATTAAAGTATAGTCCATCAGGCGCTGACGCGGTTGAAAGCCTGCACTAGTGACAATTCTGCGTATTTCTGCTTCCGAGAGTCTATGACTTACCCCGGCCGCTGCGACTACATTTTCCTCAATCATTGTACTGCCAAAATCATTGGCCCCAAAAAACAGGGCGATCTGTGCCACTTTCGGACCCTGGGTAACCCACGAGGCCTGAAGGTTCGGGAAGTTATCCAGAACAATTCTGGCTATGGAAATTAGTCTCAAATACTCCTGTCCGGTAGATGGTACAACGTCGAGAGCAGTATTTTGGGGTTGAAAGGGCCAGGCTATAAAGGCTGTAAATCCCCCTGTGCGGTCTTGAAGGTCTCTAAGGCGCAAAAGGTGTTCAATTCTTTCCTCCAGCCGCTCCACATGCCCGTACATCATGGTGGCAGTGGTCTTAAGCCCTAATCCGTGGGCGGTCTCCATTACATTAAGCCACTCATCTGCTGATGCCTTTCTCGGAGAAATCTGCTTTCTCACTCTGTCTGTGAGGATTTCCGCTCCGCCGCCCGGCATGGAATCGAGACCGGCCTTAATGAGCCTAACCAGGACCTCTTTTACAGACAGAGAAGAAATGTTGGCAATGTGAACAATTTCGGGAGGAGAAAAGGCATGACAATGGATTGCAAAACCGTCTTTTATAAAAGAAAGCATTTCCTCATAGAAGGTAAGTGGGAGATCAGGATGAAGCCCGCCTTGCAGCAGGATCTGTGTACCCCCGAGCGATTTTGTCTCTTCCAGTTTCTCGGCCAGTTCTTTTCGGGAGAGTACATAGCCTGAAATGTCACCAGGAGCACAATAATAAGCGCAGAACTTGCAACCCGAAATACATATATTGGTATAATTGATGTTCCGGTCTATGACATATGTGACAA
>DQXT01000002.1 GCA_011042225.1 Deltaproteobacteria bacterium
GCACAGGCAGGCGCAGACAGGCGTTTTGACTGCAACACCAGCACATGCCCACCGAAAATTTATCAATACTCAACAAAGTGCGCTTTTCATATACTCACATACACAAACGGTGAGGAAATGCGCGTTTTTTGAAGACCGTTAACACCCAATAACCCGGTCCGTGTTTTTGCCGGATGGATAATGGATAGGTGCGTGTTTGTTTCAGTAAGCCCACTTTCAAACCGGCCATTTCTGTCCAGTTTTAAGCTGGCGTTAATACCCTACAAGATATTATTAAAGGCAGTCCTCAAAATAGGCCGATTTTGGACGAATTTTTGCCTACAAAACGAAAACGCAAGGCAAAGCGACCCGTGTCAGAAAAAAGTTTTAGACACGGATTTCACGGATTGACACGGTATTCCATCCCGCTGGAGCGGGAGGAAGAATATCATCTTGTAAATAGCCTGTCCTTGCCGCTGTGCCAGGGAATTAGTGAAATGGTTTCTTTAAGAGATTGTACCGGAAGAGGACAAAAGCTTGACTGAACGTGGTTTATTGATATATAATTTGTTCAAAATATTATATATTGAGAGGAGTTTAAATGCGAACGCTTATAGATATACAAGATGAGCTTTTGAATGATTTATTAAGAGAGACCAGGGCGAAGACAAAGAAGGATGCAATAGTTACGGCTATAGAATCCTATCTCAGCCAGAAAAGGCGAGAGGCATTGGCTTCCCTGATCGGCAATTATGATTTTGGTTACAATTTAGAAGAGTTAGAAGAGATGAGAAAAGATGACTAAAGTAATCATCGATACCTCTGCCTGGATAGCTTCTTTTCAACGAAAAGGAGATACGGAACTAAAAGGGCTCGTGAAACGACTCATCACCGAACAAGATGTTCTTCTTCCGGGGATAATAAAGGCTGAGTTCCTGAGGGGAGCAAAAGATGGAAAAGAATACGAAAAACTCAGCGATTTACTCAAAGGACTGACCTATTTACCAGTAGAAGATAATTTTTGGGGGAGGCTCTCCTGGTTTTCTTTTGAACTTTTCAGAAAGGGGCTCACAGTTCCTCTCACTGATACCTATATAGCCTTAATTGCCATAGAAAATGATGTTCCAGTGGTCCATAAAGACAGACATTTTGATCTTATTGCCCGGAAAAAACCTTTGAAGATATTGAGGCCCGAATCGGATTAACACGGTATTTCATATCGCTGGAGCAGGAGAAAAATATAATCCGTGTAATCAGTGTATCGCCCTCAGTGACCCGCTCAGGAAAAATTATATGACTCAACATAGAGCTAAAATGTGACGATCCTGTTTATAGCATGAATTCATTGTTAAAAATAAGACCTGAATCCTGCCTGAAGGGTCTCTTGTACGGCTTATTACTGATAAGTCTGTACTATCCTTCTTACCATTATATGATTTCTGTATGGGGTGGAGCAGATTACACTTACTGCTATATCGTCCCTTTTATTGTTCTATATCTGATATGGGAAAACAGAAACAGCCTGAGGCAGACCATATCCCATGCTTCCTGGGCAGGCCTTGTCCCCCTTTTATTAGGGCTTCTCTTTTTCTGGATGGGTGAGCTGGCCGGAGAGTACTATACCCTTTATATATCCTCCTGGCTGGTTGCAGTCGGATTATGCTGGCTGCACATGGGCTGGCACAAACTGAAGCGAATATGGTTTCCCCTCTTCATATCTCTTGCCATGTTCCCCCTGCCCCAATTCCTTAACACCAAAATCACATTGAGGCTTAAGCTCCTGTCGTCCGAGCTGGGTGTGGCTATAATGCAACTCTGGGGGATGTCTGCACACAGAGAAGGAAATATCATAGACCTTGGATATACCCAGCTGCAGGTAGTGGATGCATGCAGTGGGCTGCGGTATTTTTTCCCTCTCATTCTGCTTGGAGTCCTTACTGCCTATTTTTATAGGGCCAGGTTCTGGAAAAGCGCACTTATTGTCCTGTCAACAGCGCCACTTGCCATTATTACCAATGGCCTGCGCATCGCCCTGACAGGAATGCTTTATGAGATGTGGGAAGCAAAAATTGCCGAGGGTTTCTTTCATGGATTTTCAGGCTGGTTTATCTTTATGTTTTCTCTCGGTATCCTCTTACTGGAGATATGGATATTAAATAAGCTCTTTCCGGAATCAGAAGAAGATATTGCATCAAAAGCCAAAGAGACAAGGGAGGAAATAAGAGAGGAAACTCGAAACTCGAAATTCGAGTTTCGAAGACTCTTTTCCCCTCCTCAGTTTGTTGCGGCCATTACCCTGCTGGGCATTACTCTGGCTGTCTTCAATGAAGTGGAATTCAGGGAAAAGATTCCCATAAAAAGGTCTTTTGCTGAATTTCCCTTAAAAATCAATAAGTGGACAGGCGGGCGGGAGTTTATGGAACAGAAATTTATCGATGCCCTGGATCTGAGCGATTATGTGATTGTAAATTACGAAGATCCCATGGGAAGGTCGGTAAATTTCTATGCGGCCTATTACGAGTCACAGCGGAAAGGGGAATCGATCCATTCGCCCGGCACGTGTCTTCCGGGCAGCGGATGGATCTTCAACCAGGCGGGAGAGATAGATATTCCCACCCCTGGATTTCATGGCGGCAGCATGCGCGTTCGTCGCGCCTACACGCAAAAAGGGGTGTACCGACAGCTTGCTTATTACTGGTTCCCTCAGAGGGGGCGTATTTTGACAAATGCATACCAGTTGAAGATCTACAATTTTTGGGACGCGCTAACTAAACACAGGACGGACGGAGCCCTTGTGCGTGTTGTAACACCTGTCTATGAAGGAGAAGGACCCCAAAAGGCAGAAGAGAGGTTGCAGGGATTTGTACAGGAGATTGTCCCCATACTGAATCAGTTTCTATGAACCGGGTTGACTGATTCAACGTTCACGGTTCCCGGTTGAAGCCATGCCTGGATATGAATAAAAGAATAACACTTAATAGTAGCGAATGTTATGTTTTTTGAACCCTGAACCTGGAACCGATCGTTTTAGATATAAAAAAATAATCTAACACATAAGTTGAGCGATTAGCTGTTAGCCATGAGCATTTAGCTTTGGGAAATAAGGGCATTACTTTAATCAGAAATAATACCCAATGGGTGAAAGTTTGTAATAGTAATACATCCTGTAATCATTGACTAATAGCTAACCGCTAAAGGCTAATCACTTAAATTAGGTAAAACTACAATCCAATGTCCCTTATCATGACAACGCTGTTTTTTTCTATTTTCCTCACTATTTCTCTGGTCCCTCTCTTCTCCAGGCTTTCGATCCGGCTCCATGCCATGGATATTCCGGACCAGAGAAAGGTGCACGAAAGATCTATACCGAGGCTTGGCGGGGTCTCCATGGCATTGGGCGTCTTCATTACCGCCCTCATTCTCCTGCCGAAGAACGATTTTGTAAACGCCTTCCTAATTGGTTCCGCGATAATTGTACTCTTTGGATTTATAGATGACTTGACAGGACTTGGATATAAAAGCAAGTTCGCCGGTCAGATCATGGGTTCGCTCGTTGTCATTTTCTATGGCAAAGTGAAAATAGTAACTTTGGGTACCCTCATTCCGAGCAGTCTATGCCTAAGTGACTGGTCATCATTTCTGTTGACATTCATTATTATTGTTGGGGTCACAAATGCCATTAACCTTTCCGACGGCCTGGATGGTCTGGCAGGGGGAATCTGTCTCCTTATATTTTCCTGTATCGGTTATTTGGCCTATAAAGAAGGGATGTTTACAATTTTACTTCTGGCCATTTCAATGGTCGGCGTGATTTTTGGTTTTTTGAGATTCAATACTTACCCGGCAACAATTTTTATGGGGGATACCGGAAGTCAACTGCTTGGATTTTCCGGGATTGTCCTGGCCATAAAACTGACACAGGAGAGTTTTTCTCTCAGCCCCGTCCTTCCTTTAATCCTCTTCGGTTTTCCTATACTCGATACCCTGACGGTTATGACTCAACGTATTGTTGAAGGCAGATCACCCTTTATGGCCGACAAAAATCACCTTCACCATAAATTTCTCAACCTTGGTTTTTTTCATACGGAAGCGGTATTTTTGATATATATTATTCAGTCCCTCCTGGTTACTTCCGCACTTTTTTTCAGTTCTTCTTCTGACAGATTGCTTTTAACCTGGTATGCAATCTTTTCTTCAATAATACTTGTGTCTTTTTTATTTGCAGAAAGATCCGGTTACAAAATAAAACGCTACGATATTATAGACAAGGTATTCAAAGGTAAGCTAAGTGTACTGAAAGAACGGGGGATACTGATCAGGTCGTGTTTTTTAACAGTAAAGCTGGGACTGCCTGCGCTTGTCCTTTTCACTGCGTTTATTCCGCATACTATTCCTAGATATTTTTCTTTTCTTGCAGCGCTTTTTGTGATTCTGATTGCCTCCTCCTATATCTTTAAAAAAGAATGGCTTGGGGATACACTGAGGCTCACAATGTATTTTACTATACCCTCTTTGATATATCTGGGTGAAAAAAACGCCGTCGCCTGGATGACACACCAGTACACGCTGACCTATAATCTATGCTTATTGATACTGGCCTTTTTCGTAATAGTAACCCTGAAATTCACCAGGCGGCAAAAAGGATTCAAGGTCAGTCCCATGGATTTTCTTATCCTTTTTATTGTACTTATGGTCCCCATACTCCCTGACCAAAGGATTCAAAGCTATCATGCAGGAATGCTGGCATCCAAAATAATCGTGTTATTTTTCAGCTATGAAGTACTGGTTGGAGAACTTAGAGGCAAACTGGAGGGTCTGAGCCTTGTGGCGCTGGCCACCTTTTCCGTGATAACTTTACGCGGATTATTCATGTAGCATATTGCCAGGGTCTGTGGCAGGTGCATATAGATTTAATGACGGCAGAATATACAGATCAAATATAAACAGGAGATTACCATGAAAAATATCGCGTATTATCTGTTGCTGGGATTCTCAATGCTGTCCATTATAGGCTTTTTACATGTTAAAGATTGCAGGGCGGGTGACTATGTGATCGCACCGGCGGATATCCTGGAGATCTCAATCTGGGGTGAAGAAGAGCTTGCAAGGCAACTGGTGGTCTGCCCTGACGGCAAGGTCTCCTTTCCACTGGTGGGGGATCTGACGGTTGCAGGAAAGACTACAGCAGAGGTAAAGGCGCTGGTTGAAGAAAAGATTAGTATTTTTATCCCCGAAGCCAGCGCAACGGTTATTGTATCCCAGTTGGGGAGCCTCCAGTATTACGTGATCGGAAAGGTACAAAATCCGGGCATGTTCAATGTCTCCAAGACGCTCAGTGTGCTGCAGGCCCTGGCCATGGCCGGTGGGCTGTCAACTTTTGCCAAGGAAGACGGAATTAATATCATACGATACCATGAGGACAAGACTCTGCGGTTGCCGTTTAATTATAATGAGGTAAAAAAGGGAGAAAATTTGCACCAGAACATACTGCTTGAAAGGGGTGATGTAGTCCTTGTACCGTAAAAAGGCCCTGTGCCTCATGCTGTCTTTTCTCTGTCTCTCTGTCCTTTCCGGAAAAGCGACCAATGGGGCGGACTGGTCGTTCAATCCAGGAATAGAGGTAACGCAGAAGTATAATGACAATGTCCTTTTTACTGAAAGGGCTAATCTGGAAGACTTCATTACCTCCATAAAACCAAAAATGCAGCTTCTGGGCCGGACAGAGCAGACACAACTGCGCCTTGATTCTACTTTAGTCGGGGAGAAATATTGCAAATACGAGGATCTTGATACCATCAACACCGAAAACAGGGCCTCCTTTGATCGTCGTTGGAGTCCCAAATTCTTTACTACACTGAACGGGACATTCAGAAAGGACGAAATTCTGGAGACAGAACTGGAAAGGGCAGGACAGGTGGGGGTGAGGGAAGACCGGTATCTTTATGGTGTTGACCTTTCCGGTACATATGCCTTAAGCGATACATTCTCTTTGACATTAGGCGGGGGCGGGAACTTCAGTTATTATCCCGATGGTCCGTATCCTGATCTTGACTTGTGGCAGATCAATGTGAACCCTGTCTGGACCATTAATCTTCAAGACAGCGCAGGCCTTCTCATCAATTATTATGATGCGGATTATGAAGACATCTCGACTATCAGGACATTTACGGGCAGTCTTTACTGGCGAAGAGATCTGAGCGAAACCACCTACTTCGTACTTGGAGCGGGATATCGATATACCAGGACCAAGTACGGCGTTCAGGACATCAATCTCATTATCTATCCCGATACCGGCTTCCTGATCCTTGATACGGTGGAAGAAGGGCATACGTGGAAAGACGACGGATTCATTTTCAATTTTGAGCTCAATAACGACTGGACTGATCGTTTTTCTACAGTGGTCACTGCAGGGCGGGAACACTATAATTCTATCGACGCAAGGGGTATCGAAAGAAACTATATACGGACCACCCTGAAATATCGACTGAACGAAACGGTTTCGGGCAATTGCCGGGTCGGATACGACACAACCACCGAGGATGATCCGACAGAAGAAGATACGGATTATATCAGGGTTTCACCCTACTTAAGCTGGAGACTTACCAGGAACCTGACTGTCAGATTCGGCCTATCATACGAATACGGTCGAGAGGAAACCAAATATAATGATTATGACAGGGACAGGTTCAGGGGATGGATAACCGTTTCATGCGGATACCCGCGTTTGCTGTCGCAGCATTAGTCTTATAACCTATGTTGAGCGATTAGCTGTTAGCTTTGAAAAATCAAGGCATTACGTAAGATAACAGGCCAGCTATTTTATTTTGGAGGTTTTCCCCAATATGGAACAGGGACAGGACATAACCAGGATTAAGGAGATTATCAAGAGATGTAAATGGTGGTTGATTTTACCATTTGTATCCATTGTGATCCTTTCAGGTGCCATCTGCCTTATTTTGCCCAATATATATAAGTCTACGGCAACTATCCTCATCCAGAGCCAGCAGATACCTTCTACCATGGTCTCTTCCACTGTTACTGGATATGCAGAGCAGAGAATCGATACCATAACCCAGGAGGTGATGTCCCGTTCAAAGATACTTAATCTCGTCAAAAAGTATGATTTGCTACCGAAAAAACGTGGAAAATTGACCACGGAGGAGCTGGTGGACAGGATTCGAGATCGAATTACGCTGGAGCCCATCAATGCTGAAATAAATAAGGAGACCCAGAGCAGGCCGGTTCTTCTGACTATTGCCTTTACCCTTTCCTACAATGACGAAGACCCCAAAAAGGCCCAGTTGGTCACAAACGAGATATCATCCTACTACCTGGAAAAGAACATTGAATCCCGGGAAAGGTATGCTCTGGAAACCACAAAATTTCTGGAAGAACAGTTGAAGGAAGTCAAATCCTCCATGGACAGCCTGGACACAGAACTCGCTGAATACCGGGAAAAGCACCTGGAAAAACTCCCTGAATTCACTAACCTCAATATGCAGAAGGTTGAAAAGCTGAATTCAGATATCAGCAATATCAATATGCAGATCCGGTTAATGGAGGAACAAAGAGTCGCTCTGAAAAACAGGCTGGCATCTCTTGATCCGTATTCGGATAGCACAGACCGGATTTTGAGTCCTGAAGAGAGACTTCAGCAGGCAGGACTTGAAAGAACGCAGCTCTTGTCCAAATATTCTGAGAAACACCCCATGATTCTGGCCAAAAACAGGGAGATCTCCCTGCTGGAAGAGCAGGTGGGGGATGGAAACCACATCGGACAACTTAAATTGCGTCTGGATGAACTTGAGCTGAAACTGGCAGACCTCAAATCGAGATATTCTGAGGAGCATCCCAGTGTAAAGACAGCTATGAAGGAGTTAAACGAAGTCAAGGAGAAAATCGCCTCACTCGGCTCTAACGTTCAAGACAATCCCGAGATAACTACAGATGCTACCAACCCTTCCTACATAACGCTTAAGAGCGATCTGGATAAGATAACAATGTCCGTTTCTTCCTTGAAGACAGAGAAAGACCGGCTGGAATCCCAGATGAAGGATGTGTATGCAAAACTGCATGCAATGCCTGAAATTGCCAAAAAATACAATGAACTCAACACGGATTATCAGAATACAAAGGCATATTACCAGGTACTTCAGCAAAAACTGTTGACTGCTAGAGTCTCACAGGGAATGGAAGAGGCCCAGCTGGGAGAGACATTCAAGGTTATCGAACCCGCCTTCCTCCCTGAAAAACCGGATAAGCCAAACAGACTGGCAATTATCTTTATTGGGATCGTACTGGGCATGGGGTTTTCCGTCGGAGCAGCTTCAATGAGGGAATACTCTGACAGGCGTGTGAGAGATATGGAGACAATGGAAAGGCTTACAGGAGTTCCCGTGTTATCCATAATACCGGCGATTGTTACACCTGAAGATGAAGCCAGACAAAAGAAAAGGACCATTATCCGGGCCGGAACCGCCGTGGGCGGTATTTTCCTAGTACTGATACTTTTTCACTTTTTTGTAATGGATCTCTATGTCTTCTATGCAAAATTAGTACGTTTATTTCAATCAAGATTTCCCGTAGGTTGAAGTGCCTGAAGTTTGAAGTGAGCTGAAGTTCGGGAAAAAATTTTAATTTTAGCTCACTTTAGGCACTTCAAACTTTTTTAGCGCGAGGCATATATGAGTAAAATAAAAAAGGCCCTGGAAAGAGCGAAGACACAAGGATTTGCAACGGACCGGCAGATGGAATCGCAGGAGAATGAAACGGAAAAAACCGAACAAGTTGCCGCCCCCAGGTATTTTCAGACAAGACTTGTTAAAATTCCCCCTGAGATTCTCAAAAAAAACAAGATCGTATCCATTGATGAAGACCACCCTGTTAACGATCAGTTTAAGCTTTTACGCACAAGAATTCTACACCGTACCAGAAGCAGTGGACATAACACCATACAGGTGAGCGGATTCGATTCGGAAGAAGGAAAGAGCATGGTCTCAGTAAACCTTGCCGTCAGTATGGCAAAGGATACTCGTCAGACCACTCTCCTGGTAGATATCGATTTCAGAAAACCATCAATCCACAAACTCCTCGGGTTGGGAAGTGATATAAAGGGATTAAAGGATTATTTTGAAAATAAACTCAGTCTGGAGGAAATTTTTGTAAGCCCCAACATTGATAAGTTAACGGTTCTTCCTGCAGGAGGGAAGATGCTTAATGCCCCTGAGGTGATCGGTTCGCCCAGGATGGAGTCCCTGGTCAAAGAATTGAAGGAAAGATATCCGGATCGCTATATCATCTTTGATTCGCCAGGGCTGAATACCTGTCCTGATCCGCTTATTTTTTCGGAATATGTGGATGCAATACTACTTGTGGCAAGGTCTGATTTTACATCCCAGGACAGCATAGAAACCGTCATGAATCTCGTTCCCAGGGATAAATTGCTGGGAACGGTCTTGAATGACTCCAAATGTTTCGAATCCATGGCTTATTATTATCGTTATTAGACAGCCAGAATTGAGCTATTAGCCAGTAGGATTTAGCTTTGAAAAATTTCCAATTTCCAATTTCAGCGTTCCGTGAACGCTTATAGATTATGTATACAAAATTTTTCGGTTTTAAACAAAGGCCTTTCATTCTCTCGCCTGATCCGGACTTTCTGTATCTGAGCCGAGTACACGACCTTGCTTTTACCCACCTGGAATACGGAATTATTCATAACGTGGGCTTTATAGCCCTTACCGGTGATGTCGGGGCGGGAAAGACAACTCTGCTCAATTACCTTTTTGAGAAAGTAAAGGATTCTCTCGATATCGCCATGCTCTTTAACACGAATCTGGGCCCGCAGGAATTTCTGGAAATGCTGGTGAAAGAGTTTGAATTGAACGCACCCACAAAGGGCAAGACCGATCTCTTTGAAACCCTGTCGGGACATTTTCTCAAACAGTATACCAAGGGGGAACGTTGCGTAATCATGGTCGATGAGGCACAAAACCTCTCCCTGGAGACCTTTGAAGAACTCAGAATGTTATCTAATCTGGAAATCGGGAGTGATTTTCTCCTGCAGATTATCCTTGTTGGACAGCCCCAGTTAAGAGAGCGTCTTTCCCATCCGTCCCTCTCCCAGCTTACACAGAGGATATCTGTTTATTTTCACCTTTCGCCGCTGGCCCCGGAAGAAGTGGAAAACTATATAGACCACAGGCTGAAAGTGGCTGGATACAACTCTGCAAATCCCATTTTCGCCAGGGAAACCGTCCAGTATATAGCTGAATTGTCCAGAGGGATTCCCAGGATTATCAATTCAATATGCGATATGTCCCTAACGCATGCCTTTGCAGACGGGGTCAAATTTATCTCCAGGGAGATGGTAAAAAGGGTAATTGACGACAATCAATTATTACTCATATTTAGTGAAGGCATTGAAGACGGAAAGGGAAACGCAGGGTCGCCGTCTGAACCCGGGCCGTCTTTACCGGTCTCTATGGATCCGGATGTAAGGACCAGGCTGGCAGGTATTTATGAACGGATAGAACAGCTGGAAAACAGGATTAACGCAGTCGAATCCGCTGACAAGGACAGGCTTGCGGGGGTATTGCAGGCGATGCTTTCAAAAGAACATGAAAAGAACCTGGATCTGGAGCAGAAAATAGCGATATTTGATCATAAGTACAAGGAACTCGAAAAGGAACTGGAGATCCTGAGAGGAAGGGCCGAGAAGAAGGAATACAAAAAAAAGAATGGGAAGTTCTGGGAGGTGCTCGGTGGAAAAAAATAGATCAGCAAGATTAGTTGTCATGTTTATTGTGCTGATTTTTATTGGTTGGGGTTGCACCAACAAAGAAGAAAAGGTGGCAAATTTTATTTCCAAGGGAGATGCCCTCATGGCCGGGGGAGATTCTACCCGGGCCATTCTGGAATATAAGAATGCCCTTCAAATTGCCCCCAAAAATGTTGAAGTGATGTTTTCTCTGGGCAATGCATACCTGTCGCAGAAAGAATACAGAAAGGCATACGGGACGTTTCGCACCATCCTCGATCTGAACCCGGACTATGATAAAGCCAGGGTGGAGGTGGCATCCATTTTGGCGTTCGGGAGGCAGGGGAAAGAGGCACTCGAGGAGCTGAAGTTAATAAAAAATCCGGATAACTTCAGCCCCAGGACTGAGATTATCAGGGCAAATGCACTGATCCATCAGGAACAATACAATAAGGCCATAGACACTCTATCAACAATCAGGGAGGCCGATAACAATAAAAATGTCCAGGCCATCTTGAGTCTGTGTTTCAAAGAAACCGGCCAGTATGAAAAGATGAACGACGCGGTAAATAATTGGCGCCGGATCGATTCAAAGGATCCGGGTTCATATGCCTTTATGGTTCAGTATGCCGCCGAACAGGGCGACAAGGCGGAGGCGGCCCGCCAACTCGAGGCAATGGTTCAGGCGAATCCATCTGAAACCAATCTGCAGATACTCCGTGCCCAGGCCCTGGAACGTTTAGGCCTTACAGAAAATGCCACAAAGGCGTTTGAAGGACTTCCATCTGATCCCCGATCGTTGGAAGCAAAGGCAGACTTCTGGCGCAGGCAGGGAAAGAACGAAGAGGCAAAGAGGATTCTGGAAGAGATTATTGAGAAAGATCCCAAGGACATCGAAGCGGCGGTTAGGCTTGCTGAAATGCTTGCAGTTACAGGCGGAATAGAGGATGCATATAAAGAACTGGATAAAATCCTGGAACAGAAACTCAGTAAGGAGAACCGTGAAAAAGTAATAGTGGCCAAGGCCTCCTTAAAGGCGTTACAGAGCAACCTGGAAGAGGCCCAAAGTCTTTGCGAAGAGGTGTTGCAGGATAACCAGGGGATGATGGCCGCACACCTTTTGCTGGGCAAAATACTGTTGTCCCAGGCAGAATTTGACAAGGCGGAAATCCATCTCAATCAGTTTGCAGTAGCCCGTCCGGGTGATGCAAAGGCGCAAATACTGCTTGCCCGTTGCCAGCTGTTAAACCAGAAAGAATCCGTTGCGAATAATACATTAAAGAGCGCACTTAAAAAAGACCCGGCGAACCAGCAATTACGTCTTGAACTGGTGCGTTATCACCTGATCAAGAAAGAATATGACCAGGCCTTAGGCATACTTGACAAGGGGTTGGCCCTCAATGAGAAAGACATCCTCCTTTTGAAAACCAGAGGAGAAATCAAGGCATTTCGAAAGAGATATGATGAGGCCGAAAGGGACTTTCAACGCATACTTGACCTTAGACCGGATATCCCCCTTGGTTTTATGGAGATGGGCAAATTGTCTATTGCAAAGGACAAAAAAGAGGAGGCAATGAAGTGGTTCAAAGGGGCATATGGAACTGAAAATGGATGGCAGGCGGCCATCCCCGCCCTGATGGAGACTTATATCAGGAATGACGATATTGATTCGGCCCTTCAGCTCGTCAGGGAAGAGGTGCATAAAAGACCCGGGTCCGCCGCGGCATACTACTATCTCGGCAAGGCCCTTGCTTTAAAAAAAGACCTGGAAAAGGCAGGAGAGGCATTTTCCAGGGCGATCGACCTTGCTCCCACATGGCTGCAACCCTATCGGGGACTGGGGGAAGTCTACCTGAAGCAAGGCAAGATATCCGAAGTCCTGGCCAAAGTGGAAGAACTCTACAATAAATCTCCTTCTCTGGCCGCAGGGACTAATCTCGCGGTTCTTTACGAATATAACGGACAATACAATGAGGCTATAGAGACCTACAAAACGCTTCTGGAAAAATACAGCAACTCACCTATAATTCTCAACAACCTGTCATATCTGTATGCCGAGCATTCAGAAGACAGCAAGGATCTTAAAAAGGCCAGGTACATGGTCGCACAGGTCCTGGCCCGGAAACCTGATAACGCAGACTTTCTGGATACAGCCGGCTGGATTGAATACAAACTCGGGGAATTCAATTCCGCATGGAGCTATCTGCAGGAGGCCCTTAACAAGTCACCGGAGACGGGTATTATTAATCTACATGCCTCAATTGTTGCCCATGAGCTAGGTCATACGGATCAGGCACTGGACCATCTCGAAAAGGCAATGGCGCAAAAACTGGATCCTCAAACCAGGGAAAAGGCAATGGCCTTGAAAGAAAAGTGGAAATAGGCCTGAGGAGGACAGGTCCAGGCAATCTGTTGTTCTCTAAAAAATATCGGATACAAATAGAGATTTTAGATAAAATGAGAAATTATATTCTTTTCTATAAATGAGAAAAAAGTACACTATATATATTTTTTTGAAAAATAGTGCCTTATATTGATGAAAATGTGGCAATATATGGAAAGGAAGATCGGCATCGTTTTTGCTATTAAATACAAACAAGGAATATAGATACATGCTGATAAACTGAGTTGAAGGGAAAATACTGAGAAGTCCGGACGCTTTTTTAAGTTATACGAGCAATTTAAAAAATTTCTTTACTTTGACATTTAGTTGATATATACAATCGATATAAATATAATCAATATCGGTTGGCTTTTATTATCTTGAGCTTTCTTCCCTTCTGTCTTAGAAACAAGAGGAGGATAATTGCATGAATAGAAAAAATACTTTTGCTTTTTTGCCGGTGTTCGCCATTTTGTTCGGTATCGCCCAGGCAGCCGGGGCCGCAATACCAAACCACTTTACCACCACGGACGGTGATTCCGATGTCATTAACTGGAATATAGCCGGCCAGAAATTGAATGACGGCTGGTATTTCGGTGTATATGATTATGGCGCAGATCCGTCATTAGGTCTCAATCTGCTCTTTGGGTCCGGTACGTCTCTAGCTGCTGAATTCGAAGTGACACAGCCTATCGGCACCTATTGGGAAATAGCCGTCTCAAGCGGGGATTTCACAGGTAACACCTTAAATATCGGGAATTCCGATGACTTCAGTTTCTATTTTTGGGATGGGTCCAGCTATATCACGGATTTCACCATCACCTATTGGGGCGCTGATGCCTATAATTTTGCCAGCGCTGGCGGTAATATAATGGGTGATGATCTCAATCCCGTCCCACTTACAAGCTCCGCCATTCTATTCTTCTCAGGCTTTGCCGGTCTGATGGCATTCGGCAGCCGCAAAAAAATCAGGAAATAAACAGGATCAATTTCCCGTAAATACAGGCGGTGGACTTTTTTCGTTCATCGCCTTTTTTATCTCATCCGGTTTTAAGCCTTTACTTTTTAATCACATTCGATCCACAATTCGACGGCTCATAAGCCAATAATAACCGGAAAGACATACTGTCAATTTCCTGCATGAATTCCTTATTCAGGCTTTCTATGGTGTCGGTGGTCCTGAGGGGTATCCATTCCTGGTAAAGGGTTTCTCCGGCTGCCCCTGTTATCTCCTTTAAAATTTCCAGCACACAGCACGGTGATTTCCGTATTGATGCCCATTCTGCTTGATATTTGATCTTTTAAATTTTAAATCATCAACTGAATTTTTGAAAAATCTCCTTTTGTCCTGATTAGTCTGTTCTTCCTTCCTGGGTCAAAAAAACCCAATAAAATCAGGGAATCCAAAATACAAAATGAGGGAGAAATCC
>DQXT01000041.1 GCA_011042225.1 Deltaproteobacteria bacterium
AAAACAGACCTGAAACCTACGAGAAATACATCAGGGCCCTGATGGATATAAGCCAGGCCATTACCTCCGACCGGTATCTTGAAGATATTCTGAAACTGATCGTAATGGTAACTGCCAGGGTGACAGGTGTCGAGATCTGTTCATTGTGGCTTATTGATGAAACTGCAGATCCCAAAAAAATCCGGTTGAAGGCCACGCAAGCCATAGCCCCTGACTATCTGAAAGACCGCTCTCTGTCCCTGGATGAGGGCGTGGTCGGTTTTGTGGCCACACACAATCAGCCACTTATCATCAGGGACGTATCAAAAGAGCCCCGGTTCAAGGAAAAGGAAATGGCCAAAAAGCTTGGCCTGATATCCATGGTCAGCGTGCCGCTTCAGGTAAAGGATGAAAAGGTAATCGGGGTACTCAACTGTTTTACATCGCAACCACACGAATTTACCGACACAGAAGTTTATCTCATTACAACGGTTGCAAATCAGGCGGCGGTCGCAATCCTCAACACAGAGCTCATGGTGAAAACCAGGGTAATCAGCGAGGAACTGGAGACCCGAAAACTGGTGGAACGTGCCAAAGAGATCCTTATGCGCAGACGCAAAATGGACGCTAATGAGGCCTTTCGCTGGATTCAAAAACGTAGTATGGACTCCCGTAAATCAATGCGCCATGTGGCAGAGGCGATTCTGCTTTCAGAAGAACTATAATAAAATCTGCTATAATGTCTGCAAAAGATATTTTTTATTTGTTTTGCAAACTTCATTGAAGGGCCTGATACCGGAAGTCGCATGATCCCATATACTGGCACGTTTAGACCTGCAAACATCACCTTCCATATAGTAGGCTGGCTGGCAGGTCCTTTTCAGTGGCTGAACAGCGCTGAAAGATTCGCCGCCGGTCTTTTCTTCCAAACACCCCGGTGGTAGGCATCGCTCACAAGCAGGGGCAGAGTAATTGTGGCCTCACCTAAGACCATCTGTTCGTATTTCATGTCCACTTTGCCCCAGGAGCATGCTTCCTTCAGAGTGGACCCCGATAGTCCGCCATCCCTTTCATCGGCTACGGTGAGCTGAACAGCATATTTGTGCATAGGCCTTTCCTTGCCCAGTATATCTGTGGCTACCACGACATCCTGTGTGAAATTCTTGGGTACACCGCCGCCTATTATAATAATGCCCGTATCTGTGACGGCCAGTTTAATCTCTGTGAGTTCACGAAAATCCCGAACAGAATCAATAGTGACGTGCGCATCTTTTTTGTGCCATTGATGGCAAACCAATCCAAAACCAGCCGAGCAATCTGAAAACGCAGGCACGAAAATCGGCACGCCTTTTTTGTAGGCAGAATAAACAACGGACCTTTCGGCCTTTAAGCCTTTCTCTTCCAAATATGCCCCCATGGCATGAATGATTTCCCTGGAGGAATAAGGTCTCGGGGACAAGGTGCCGGCGATTTCCTCTATAGTCATGTCACAGATTCTCAGTTCATCTTCGTCGATAAATGTATCGTAAATCCTGTCAATACCAAGCTCACGCAACAAAACATCATCAACGAATTGGGTGCCGATATAATGTCTGAAACCCAGGGCCTCAAAAAAATCCTGATCCACAATGATAGCGCCCGTGGAAACGATGCCATCCACCATGTTGTTGTCAATCATATCCACCACAACATGCTTTAGACCAGCGCTGAATAGAGAACCGGCAAGCGTGAGAATGATCTTGCAATCGCGGTCTGCCAGCATCCGGTTATAAATATCCGAGGCAATTGCGAGATTCCGTGCCTGAAAGGCCATGGAAGCATAACCATTAATGATAGATCCGGCGTCAAAGGTCTTGATGTCTATATGCTCAACCGGTTTCCGCAAGAGTTCCTGTTTCTCCATCATTTTTTCTCCCTCTGTACAAAGATCATGCTCAACACCCTATAGATCAATTTCGCAGCCAAAAAATCCGGGGCTCTGTTGGCAGGATTGGGAAGTAACTCAGTTATATCTATTCCAATTATGTTTTTATTCCTTACAACCGATTCTATAAAATCCAGCAAGGTGTACCAATCCAGTCCACCTGGTTCAGGAGTACCGGTTGACGGCATAATAGAAGGATCCAGCACATCCAGATCAATCGTGATATATACGTTTTTTGTCAATGCCTTCAGTACTTTGGACGTCACATTCGGCCCCTTGAGGATCTCATGGGCGAAAAATGTCCGGTCACGATTCAGTGTTTTCAGTTCAGAGCAATCCATGCTTCGAATCCCTGCCTGAACATAGGGGCAGATTTCACCAATTCTGGACATGACACAGGCGTGGTTGTATCCGCTTCCATCATACTCATTCCGTGTATCTGCGTGGGCATCGAATTGCAGTACTGAAAGATCGGAGAAACCGGTCGCCGCAGCCTGTACCAAACCAACGGAAATTGTATGTTCTCCACCAATGCCGACGATGAATTTTCCTTCCTCTAAAATAGGCCTTGCGCGTTCATATACAGCAGCGACCATTGCTCCAGGCTCCTCAGGGCACAAAACAGGTTCCAATGTCACAATCCCTTGCTTGAAAACCTCTGAATCGGTTTCAATGTCGTATAGTTCCAGATTGGCAGAGGCCTCCAGCAAGGCCTGAGGACCGCGGTCTGCACCCTTCATCCATGTTGATGTCCCATCATAAGGTACGGGCAGGACTGCAATGGATGCCGTACTGTAGCGGCAAAACTCTTCAGGGAGGGCACCATAAGCGCCGGGTTCGACCTTAATATCCATAACAGATTTCCTGATCATCCGAAATCACAAGGCTGAGGGAAAGGTTACGCCCCTTTCCTGTATATGAACCGATGGAGATTTCGACTGGAAAAACTGGATGACGTGGTCTTTGGCCCTTTCCACGTCGAATGGTTTGCAGGAAAAGATGTCCACAAATACGAAGTCCTTTTTCGGATAGGTATGAAGGGATATATGACTCTCGGCGATTATGGTCACCCCGGTGATACCCTCGTCTTCAGGTACCGCTCCGCAGTATCGAAATACATAAGGCTGTGTAATCTTTGTCATCCCTATCCTTTCGGGCAACCCGTTCAGGAGCCCGAAACAGGCATCAAGGTCGTTCAGGATTGTCGCATTACAATCACTCAAATCGAGCATTAAATGCGGGCCGTATCCGTATGTTTGGTTCTTCATTTTCCATAAATCCTCCTAAAGAACGATTTCGGTTTTGGGTCGATTGGGGAAAATTCGAAAAAGCGCCGCTCCATTTATTGTGCCGATAAAATATGAGATGGATCGGATCGTAAAATGAATTCCCGGCCTTTTACTTTATTACGAGAAAGGTATCAATAATTATTTTTCGCCGGTTGCGGAATTCATCCTTAACTGGCTTTCAGTTAAGAATAAGTAAGGTTATAAACCCTTGGGGACAAAGATCTCATTTCTTTGGACTTTTTTGTTTATAGCAGGAATCTGAGTACAGGCATGTCGTTTCGAAGCAATTAAGGCTTTCAATGTAGTAGAGTTTCCGGGCAAGGTTGATTCTAATAAGCCGGGACGTCAGTCAACAGGGCCACCGGGAAATTGGAAAATAGTTGCGCCGCCGGAAAAGAAGGATTGCCGCTGTGCATTTCCGGAACCACGCGTTCTCCTGTAAAGATATTTCGATAAACCCTTTTATCGAATTGCTCAGAAGCGGCGTTCACCCTCGTGTCTAACCATATTTCGGACCCTATAGGCTTGGCTTTCGGGTTAAAACCGCAAAGTCCGACAAAAAGTCTTGGAACTGCCACGATAGCTGTCCTGTCTTTGAATCTTCTTGCAAAAGCGCATATATGTTCTGCCTTTGTCCCGTTAGCGGACAAAGGCAGATATGTTCCGTATTGAAACAGCCCATGGTGCTCCCAGCGTAGAGACAGGGTCCTCCAGGTAAGATACAGCTTGATCCTTCCGTCCTCCATTTCTTCCGTAAGTCCCCGCACGCGTCCTGCCAACAGCTCGTCCGGTACGGACAAAAAGGCCGCAAGATCTCTGAAAATCTCCCTGGTGCGGCCGAAATCTATTGGATTTCTATTGTCAGGGTCCACCAGTCTGAAAGACCACACCTCATTACCCTGATAGATGTCCGGAACTCCGGGAACGGTGAATTTAAGCAAGGTCTGCGATAGGCTGTTCAACATGCCGAACCAAGCAACTTGCCGCTGAAACGGAAGGAAGTCCTTGAGAAACTGGTTGTCCCCCCCATTGGTTATAAGCCCCTGGAGGAACTTGAGAAGAGCGCTTTCATATTCAAGATCGGGATTAATCCAACTATGGGACCCGGAACCGTCGCACTCTTATTGGAAACCGGGCTGTTTTCTTCTTTGACCCTTCCCATAATTTGCCCTCGCACCTCGTCATTGAGCCTTCGGTAGTATTCAGCAGGATCATAAAGACCATCCGGATGATCTATGCGCAGCCCATCAATCTTACCCTGGCCTATAAGATCCAACACAAAGCTGTGGGTTGATTCAAAGACCCTGGGATTTTCCGTCTTGAGTCCGGCAAGATCATTGATATCGAAGAAACGGCGGTAGTTGATCTCATCTGAGGCCACGCGCCAGTGAGCAAACCGGTAGGCCTGAGCCTCTAAAAGGCGGTGTAAAAGATAGAAACTTGCGGCATCGCCTTCAGTGCCGTTAAACAAGACCACATTTTCCTGAATGAAACTATCGATCTCCGGATATTCCTTGCAGAGTCCCGCCAGCCGTCGCTTAAGGAATATGTAGCCGGGTCTATGGGGAAAAGGTTATCGTAATAAGAGATCCCGAATTCGCCTTTTTTGTCATCAAAGTTCAGTCTGAGAAGACCGGCTTCCAACACTGCACCGTAGTGATCTTCCAGCATCGGCAGAAGAACCTTGCCCCGCAATTCCTCCTTGACCGGCCACCAGTCGATATCAAAAAAGGCCGTATAAGTAGAAGCCTGTCCGTTTTCCAGGACATCAACCCACCAGTCGCTATCGCAGCCAATTACCCATGTGATTTGGCACCAGGTCAAGGATCTGACCCATTCCGTGATAATGAAGTGTATCAACGAAATGGACAAGGTCTTCCCATGTCCCAATCTCTGGATTCAGTACACTGTGGTCTATGATGTCATAACCATGAAGACTACCGGGTCGGGCCTTCAGATAAGGCGAGGAGTAGCAATGGCTTATACCCAGTTGTCTGAGATAAGGGACAAGATCCGCTGCCTGAGCAAATGTAAAATCCCTGTTGAACTGAAGGCGGTAGGTCGCAAAGGGAACCCCGGCACCCGCAATTTTAGGACCTTTTTCTGGAGATGTCGCAGGCCAAGCCCTTGCCCCCCCTCTTTCCTGCCGCATTATCCCGGCAAGGGATTGAATGCGCTCATCTTCCATCAAGACTTCAAGATCAAGAGGGAGCTTTCTGCGCCAGTTTGGATACTGCTCCATCGTACCGGGAAGATTGACCTGTTCCAATTGGCCAAAGACATCTTCAAGCTGGAACATCAAGATTTTGGAAACTGTACGAGCCAGATAGAGATAAACTGCATTCACCAACTCAGCAGTCATCTCCGGTACCGAGGCCGGATCCACCCCTATACCTTTCGGAAGCATATCCTGGCGCTCCAGGGCGATAAGAAGGCGGGCACGGTCCTGTGCCCTGCCCACAATCTGGGCCTCCCGCAAAGATTCTTCCGGAAACAGGCCCAGCTCGTTTCTGAGCGCCAGATCCCATCCCCGCCAGTACCCGGAAAGAGTGGGAAGATCGTGGGTGCTTACAGCCACCAAGGCCTGTTCGGGGTAATCATCAGGCACCTTGAATCTGCCATTCGCTTCCTTTTCGAAATAAAAGAGCCGGCAGGACAGGACCTTCATGGATTCCAGTGTTCTACGCACCTCATCCGTCACTGTGCCCAGGTCTTCACCGATCACGAGACACCTGTTTCTCTGGCTTTCCAATGCCAAGATTCCCAGGAGGTCATCAAAGGGATAACTAATATAGGCCCCTTCAGCCGGTTCCCCCCCCGGCGGCACCCAGAAGAGCCTCATGAGACCCATTACATGATCAATTCTTAGTGCCCCTGCGTAGCGCATATTGGCCTTTAGTGTCGCTATAAACGGGGCATAAGCCTCCTCTACAAGCCTGTCCGGGATTAAAGGAGGGAGCCCCCAGTCCTGACCGTTGAGGTTAAAATCGTCGGGAGGGGCCCCGATGCGGACGCCGAGGGCATATAGATTCTGATGTATCCAGGTCTCTTGCCCTGCCGAATCAACGCCTACTGCCAGATCTCCATAGAGTCCCACCTTAAGACCAAGTTCCATGGACTGACGCCCTGCCGCACCAAGTTGCAGATCTGCTTGCCATTGAAGGTATTGGAAAAACTCAATCCGTTCCTGATGTGTCGATGAAAATTCAGCGATCGCAGGGGAATTGGGGTTACGATAGGTCTCCGGCCAGCCTGGCCAGCCACGGATACCAGGGGTCTTTTGATGAAAATGTTCTTGCAGGGCCTCAAAAAGTCCGTAGCGGTATAACTCCTCACCCCTCTGGTCCTGAAAGGATCTAAAGGCCATGCATCTTTCGTCCCCAGGCTCAATATGGTGCGTGCGGAAATGCCTGTAAAGTGCTTCCATAACAGGGCGTTTAGCTGCGGTCACCTCACTATAGTCCACCAGCTCGCCTTCTCTGAGAGATGCAAGTCCGGCCTGAAATTCCGGATTTTTAACCATATCAAGTGCTTCCTGGCACTCTGGAAAATCCGCTATGGCCTCTAAGTCCAAATAAAGGGGGTTTATGAAAAGCCTGCTTGACGGGCTATAGGGACTCGCATATTCAGGGTCCTCAGTAAA
Source organism: Deltaproteobacteria bacterium (assembly GCA_011042225.1). Lineage (GTDB taxonomy): Bacteria > Desulfobacterota > Dissulfuribacteria > Dissulfuribacterales > UBA3076 > UBA3076. The sequence continues at coordinate 6,836 of DQXT01000041.1, forward strand.
CAAGGCATGCAGTGGATTGACTCCGAAGATGCCGGCACCCATATCGGCACAGCACGAAACAAGGGTCTTGAGATCCGTCAAATCTCCTACTCCCCAGTTACGCCTGGAACGAAGCGCATAGAGTTGTACCGCAGGCCCCCAAACACGACCCTCTTGAAGGCCGCAAGGTATGTAACAAGCCTCTGGAGCAACGATGAGTCGCATAGCCCCTGATAGACCTGACCCTCCATCTAACTGACGTATCTCCAGTTGATGATAGCCCGGACCGGGTGTCATCGGAAGGTAAAGTACATACTGTATATAGGTCTTCCCCTCTATTTCGCCGCGGTCTCTCACTTCCAGCTCTTTGGGCAGGAAAGTATCCTTGTGGTAATCCCCGCCCTCTTCCCTGAGCAACCATTCAAATCGATTTTCAGTATCCGTTTCAGGGAGCCTGAGCGTGACCAAGATCGGGGATCCGTTCTCCCTCACAACCAGAACAGTATCCAACAAACGCCGCCAGAAAACGGCCTTTTTCTCGGCCAGGGCAGAATGTATAGAGGCTTCGTCGTCTACCGGCAGACCCATGGCCCTCAATAGATCCGATTTGGTCTTATCGGAGACCTTATGAATTCTACCCCAGATATCGTGATATTCAGGCTCTATTCCACAGAGTTCGGCCAGTTGATTAAGCACGTTTTCGTTCATACTCATACATTAAAAATAGAGGAACATATTCACTAAATTTCTTTCACGGCCTTGGTATAAAATTTTTCCATATATTCTTTGACCATCCGTCGCGACGAAAATCTTGCGGCATTGCTTTTTATACACTCCTTCATAACCTCGGCCCATTTATGCGGTATACCTTCATCCGAGACATTATAGTAACAGGGGATGATCTCTTCTTCCAAAATTCGATATATTGCCTCGGCGTCCGTCTGATCTCGATTCCCGTTTTTTTCCTCTCGGCCAAAGGCCCATCCGTTTTTGCCATTGAACCCCTCCACCCACCAGCCATCCATGATACTCAAGTGAGGAACGCCGTTCAGAGCTGCTTTCATTCCACTGGTTCCACTGGCCTCCATGGGAGGCAGAGGATTGTTTAACCAGACATCCACCCCGTGAACCATATACTGTGCAAACAGCTCTCCAAAGTCTTCGACGAAGGCGATATGTCCCCCCATTGACGGATCACGGGCCGCGTTAAATACCCTTTGAAGGATTCGCTTTCCCGGATCATCTACAGGATGGGCCTTTCCGGCGAATATGATCTGTATCGGCCGCCATCGGTCATTCAAAAGCCGTTTTAATCGTTCCAGGTCTTGAAAGATCAGGTCCGCTCTTTTATAGGTAGCAAAGCGCCGGGCAAAACCGAGAGTCAATATTGAGGGATCCAGCAATGTCCCCCCGGCCATAACGATTGAAGGGCTGACACTATTTTTAGCCCATCGCTGCCGTGAACGTTCTCTAATCGCATCGATCAATTTCATTTTCAACCAGTAATGGGTCTTCCATAGCTCTTCATCAGGAATGTTGTCGATCGAATTCCATAAGACAGGGTTATCATGGTCTTCCAGCCATTTGGGACCGAGATACTTGTTAAAAAGGAGTTCCATCTTGGGTTCGATCCATGTAGGTACGTGTATACCATTGGTTATATAATCAATTGGCACCTTATCCTCAGGCAACTCCGGCCATAAACTATGCCACATACGGCGAGTTATTTCCGCGTGTCTTTTGCTTACGCCATTACAATATCCGGACAATCTGAGGGCGAAGGCCGTCATATTAAAACCCGCATTGGGTTTTTTGGGGTGAACACCCAATTGAAGAAAACTGTCGTGATCCAGCCCCAAGGCCGGCCAGTATGAATAGAAGTATTTCTCCATCAATGGAAACGGAAATACATCGTGACCGGCTGTGACCGGCGTGTGTGTAGTGAAAACCGTGGTGGCCCTTACCTTATGAGCTGCCTCTTCATAACTCTTGCCTGCCTGTACCAGATCTCTGATCCTTTCCAGCAAGGCAAAGGCAGGGTGACCTTCATTTAGATGCAGCACAGAATGTTTGATACCCAGGGCTTCCAGCACCTCTGAACCTCCGATTCCCAGAATGATCTCTTGGCGCAAACGCTGTTCTACATCACCGGTATATAAACGGGCTGTTATTCCCCGATTCCAGGGATCGTTGACTTCGATGTCCGTATCCATCAGATAAAGCGGCACACGACCAACTGTTATTTTCCATACCGCTACATAGATTGACGGCTCCGTCAAAGGCACCTTGACCACAAGCTGCTCTCCCAGCTCGTTAAACACTCTTGAGATGGACGCGGCATCCCGGTCGATAATTTGATCCAGATTTTCCTGCCAGCCATCTTCGCGGATACGCTGTTTGACATAGCCTTCAGGATACATAAAACCGACTGCCACTAAAGGCAGTCTAAGGTCGCTGCACTCCTTGATATGGTCACCGGCCAGAAAGCCCAGTCCGCCAGCATAAAAAGGCAAAGAATGGTGCAGGCCATACTCAGCGGAAAAATAGGCGATAGCGTGTATATTGGAGTCCGGGTTATTACCCACAAGACAACATGCTGCCTCCATATATTTTCGAAATTGAGCCAGCACGGAATCATATTCTCTTAAATAATCAGGATTGTTTGCAGCCGAATTCAAAATGGCTGCAGGAAGCTCCCTCAGCATCTTATCAGGATTGTGAACGCTCTCCTTCCATGCTCGACGGTCCAGCTTTTTGAAGAGCATCCTCGCTGCCGGATGCCAGCTCCACCATAGATTTTCAGCTATCTCCTCAAGCCCTGTTAAACGTTCGGGGAGGTTGGGGAATATTTTCTCTTTCATGGCTATTTGCCTTTACTTCATTCATGGTGCCGGGAGAATCCGACTTAGCCTACCCAGTGCCTAAGCATGGATATTTTGGGGCTGACAATTATTTGATCTCGATCACCTTCACCAGGTTCGTCGTTCCAGAAATACCCACAGGCACACCCGCGGTGACGATTACACGGTCTCCCTGCCTGGCAAGCTCCTGTTCCAGCACCCAAGACTCAGCCAGGCTGAACAACTGCTCTGTATCAGAAAAGGGTGCCACCAGCGCAGGGACCACACCCCAAGACAAGGAGAGCTGCCTGTGGGTCTGGATGTTAGGGGTCAATCCCACCACAGGACATGGTGGTCGAAAACGAGCAACCAAACGTGCCGTGCTCCCTGTAGAGGTGCCGGCTACAATCGCCGCAGCGTTGAGATCCTCAGCCATCCTGCACACAGCACGGCTGATCGATGACGGTGTCACAGGCAATAGCTCTGGCATGGATTCATTTATAAAATCAGTTACTTTTAAATAAGATTCAGTGGCTCGAGCAATTCTGTCCATGATTTCTACAGACTCTATAGGATAGCTTCCCATTGCCGTCTCCTCGGAAAGCATCAAGGCGTCTGTTCCATCAAGAATGGCGTTTGCCACATCCGTTGCCTCTGCACGGGTTGGACGTGGGCTGCTCAACATGGATCGAAGCATCTGAGTCGCAGTGATAACCGGTTTGCCGGACTGCCGCGCCCATCTAATTATCCTTTTCTGGGTAATCGGCACCTCCTCCAGGGCTGTTTCAACCCCCAAGTCACCACGGGCCACCATGACACCATCAACGCGGGCCAAGATTTCCTCCAATCTCTGGATTGCTTGACCTTTTTCTATTTTAGCAATAAACAGGGGACGGTCTGCCTTCTGATCCAGAATCTCCCGCACAGGTTCCAAGTCCTTCTCGTGGCGCACAAAAGACAGGGCCACGAAATCCACACCTTGTTCTAATCCAAAAACCAAATCATCCCGGTCCTTCTCGGTAAACGCAGGCGTTCTAATATTACTGGTCGGCAGATTAATACCCTTATGAGACTGTACTATGCCGCCCAGCACAACCTCACAGACAACCGTATTCACCTTTTTCTCCTGCACCTTCAGTTCAACCAGTCCATCCGCGAGCAGGATGCGGTCCCCAACGGCTACATCTTCAACAATATAAGGATAATTAACGGGAATTATAGACGGATCCAGCGCACCCTCCGCGCTGAGAACGACTTTCTCACCGGTTCGCAGTTCCCGTTCTTTATCCGGGAGTTCCCCAATGCGAATCTTTGGTCCCCCTAGATCCTGAAGGATACCGATCTCCTTCTCTAAGTCCCGGGATATCCGTCTGATAAGATGGATGCTTTCGCCGTGGCTATCATGGTCTCCATGGGAAAAATTCAGTCGAGCCACGTCCATTCCTGCAATAATAAGCCGCCTTATTTGATCTGTGTTGCAAGTAGCAGGGCCAATGGTACATACAATCTTGGTCCTCCTGATTTTTGATTGGATCTTAATATTCATAATTTTATTATATCACCAAAAACTCTTTGGATCCTTTCAGCATTTGTGGCCGCCAAATTACTCAGGAATATCAATGATTATGAGCAGCACTCTTTATCGATACCATCTATCCCTTTATAATAAGATAAGTAATATAAACGGTATAAAATACGACGAATATGACGCCCTCCCATCTATCTAATGAATGTTTTTTGCCTGTAAACATGCAAGCAAGGAGCAGCAGGCTGGCAAAAATGACGACCCCGACATCAATGTTGCTTTTCATATTGAAGGGCAATGGTTTTACTACCGAACTAATTCCAAGAACAAAAAAGATATTGAAAATATTTGAACCGACGACGTTGCCGATTGCAATTTCCACGTTTCTTTTTTTCGCCGCCACGGCAGAGGTGGCTAGTTCAGGAAGAGATGTTCCTACAGCTACAATGGTCAACCCTGCCAGAGACTGACTCATACCAAGGCTCAACGCCATGTAGACGGCACCGTCGATAATCCATTGACCGCCGAGGGTCAAGCCAAACAACCCGAACAAGATGAGTAATAATGCCTTTATAAATCCATATTCCTTTGCTGGAACATGCTCCTCCATGCCTTTGATTTTTTTTGCAATGTTAACGGAGTAATACATGAAGACAGCAAAGAATGAGAGAAACACCAGGCCGTCTATCCTGGTTAATACGGAAAACTCTCTTTTATCTATCACCGGAAGATGCGTTTTCAGACGATAGCCTTTCGTAAAAATCACATATGATACCCCATGCCTCTTCCGCGGTCTCGGCATAACGGAATATCTCAATGTCCTCTGGACATATCATGCCCTCTTCAACTAAAAAATCGAAATTGATCACACCTTCCCAAAATTCCCGGCCAAAAAGGATAACAGGTAATGGCTTAATCTTTTTCGTCTGGATAAGCGTCAACGTCTCGAATAGCTCATCCAGGGTGCCGAAACCTCCCGGAAAAGCGACCAGCGCCCTTGCCCTCATAAGAAAGTGCATCTTCCTGATAGCAAAATAATGGAACTGGAAAGATAGATCTTCGCTGACATAGTCATTGGGCTTCTGTTCGAATGGAAGCACAATATTTAGCCCGATGCTCTTTGCGTCAACATCGTGACTCCCCCGGTTTGCTGCCTCCATGATTCCCGGGCCCGCACCGGTAATGATGACCAGATGGCAGTTTTCGGATTTATCGCAGGCATTGGAAATCAGTTTTCCCAGCCTGCGCGCCTCATCGTAGTACTTTGACTTTGCAAGAATTCTTTTGGCTATTCTTAACTTTCTGGCAAGATTCTGATTAAAGGGTTCGCGTATGGCATCTTCCTGCGCTGTTTCCAGCCGCTTTTCCGCTATAATATGCTCAGGGATACGGGTACTGCCGAAGATCACAACTGTCTCTTCGATTCCGTATTCCCGCTGAATAATCTCAGGCTTCATAAGCTCCAGCTGAAGCCTAACCGGACGGAGTTCATCCAGCAGCAGAAACTCCGTATCCTCATATGCGAGTCTGTATGTGTTCGAGACGGTCTGCGGTGTAGCAGGGCCGAGCCTTGCAGATTTGAGATCATCCTGGGCGGTAGGGAAGGGCTTGTGTTGCGGTCGAAGAGACAAGATACCTCGCTTTTTATTTTGAACCTATTTGTGAGTTACAGGTAAACCCGACAAATTCATATCGGATTAACCAGCATAACTTCATGAAATTGTAAGGTAAAAAATATCTGAAGACCTATACTTGATGGCGTCGTAAAAAGTCGAAAAATAGAATTCTGACCTCAATGTATAGGAATAGTCTTACTGGGTGTCGCAACATATTGTGTCTAAAATTTTTACAACGGACTTTTTACGGGTTCATCATACTTAACTTATCAAAGAATTCACAAACTCCCAATTGACCAAGTGTTTCAAAAAGGAACCCAGGTAGTCAGCTCTTCTATTCTGATAATCAAGATAGTAGGCATGTTCCCAGACATCTGCCGTCAAAAGCGGCTTTAATCCATGAGCAAGCGGTGTATCTGCATTAGAGGTCTTCATTAATTCCAGATGGTTGTCCCTCAAAATCAACCATGCCCAGCCACTGCCGAATTGGGTCATGCCGGCATCCTTGAATTGCTCGACAAACTTTTCATAGCCGCCGAAATCAGAAACGATTTTCTCGGCTATTTTACCCGTAGGGGGTCCACCGCCACCAGGTTTCATGCAGGACCAATAAAAGGTATGATTCCAGACCTGAGCGGCATTATTGAATATCGAACTCTTTGAAGTATCTTTCGAGGTCTTTTTTATGATAGTCTCAAGGTCTTGATCTGCCAAATCTGTGCCTTCAATAAGTTTGTTAGTATTTGCGACATAAGCATTGTGATGCTTTCCATAGTGATATTCGATTGTCTGTTGGCTTATGTGCGGAGCTAGCGCACTCTTTTCATATGATAGAACGGGTAAACTGATAGCCATAATATCCCTCCTTGTTAGAGTCTGTCTCGCAAAAAACCCTTTAATCTGTAAATTGTCTATAATATAACTAATATGAAGTTTCCCACTTTTTTGAGTGAGGTAAATCCGAAATCAATTTATGATGCGCAAATGTTCAACAAAAAATCCGATGATTTCAATAGGACAGTCAAAAACCCGTTTTTGTTTAACTTTTGACATCATTAGATATTTCTTGGTGAAGATACATCTTTTTAATAAAAACAGTAAGTTAAATAGTGAAAGCGAGGCCAGG
>DQXT01000105.1 GCA_011042225.1 Deltaproteobacteria bacterium
CATGGTACCATGACTGATCGATTTGACATGATGCTGATAGTCAGGGTGCCTATTACTACTGTATGTCCGTGTTCAAAAGAGATATCTGATTACGGGGCCCACAACCAGAGGGGAGAGGTGAGGGCGTGGGTCAGATTTGATGGTTTTTTATGGCTTGAGGACGTGATTGCAGAAGTGGAAAAGGCATCTTCTTCAGAGGTCTATTCAGTGCTTAAGAGACCGGACGAAAAATTCGTTACGGAAAGGGCCTATGAGAAGCCTATGTTTGTTGAAGACGTGGTAAGGACCGTATGCCAGGGTCTTAAGGTGCTGCCCGGAGTTACGTGGTTTGCAGCAGAGGCGGAGAATTTCGAATCCATTCACAACCACTCCGCCTATGCCTGTTCTACCTAGGGAAATAATGTTGAGTTTTTAAATCGCTCCCGGGCCGCATCCCTTCGGCCTTTAAGAGGTCATGCCTCAGCCATCAGATTCCCGACCAGTTTGGAGAACCTGGAGGGATCTTCAACCTTGCCGCCTTCGCCGATGACTGCAAGATCCATCAACAGGTGGATATATTCATTGAGGCGCTCGTTGTTTTTATCCTCTTCGAACAGGGCACGGATCCTTTCCATCACCGGATGGGCCATGTTGAGTTCCAGCACGCGCTTGTTTTCCGGTACTTTCTGGCCGGCGGCTTTGAGAATTTTCTCCATGTAACCGCTCATGTCATAGCTGTCGCCGGACAGACAGGCCACCGAATCAGTGAGGCGCTTGGATGGTCTCACCTCCTTGATTTTATCTTGCAGCTGCGTCCGAATGTGCTTGAACAGGTCTTCATACTCCTCCTTTTTCCCCTCATCCGCCTTTTCCAGGTCCAGATCGCCCTTTTCTGCACTCTTGAGCGGTTTGCCGTCGTATTCAGTCAGTGTCTGGGTCACCCATTCGTCGATCGGATCGGTCATCAGCAGGACCTCGTACCCCTTTGACTTAAGCTGTTCCAGCAGGGGGCTGTTGACCAGCGCCGACAGGTTTTCCCCGGTGATGTAGTAAATGTCTTTCTGGTCCGGCTGCATGCCGGCAATATAGTCCTTAAGCGAACGCCATTCTCCTTCTGATTTGGTGGTCTTGTAACGCAGCAGGTCTGCGATTCTGTCTTTGTTGTCCGGATCCGTATGCACTCCTATCTTGAGGACGGTGCCGAACTCCTCCCAGAATTTCAGGTACTTTTCATGCTCCATGTTGGCCAGCAAATCCAGGATCTTTTTGACCAGGTTGCGCCTGATATTGCACACCAGCCGATCCTGCTGGAGGATTTCCCGACTGATGTTGAGGTTCAGGTCAGGGGCGTCCACCACCCCCTTAATGAATCGCAGGTATTCCGGCATCAGCTCCTTGCAGTCGTCCATTATGAAGACGCGTTTGCAGTAGAGTTGCACTCCATGCTTAAATGAAGGGGAGAAAAGATCAAACGGCGCATGGGAAGGGATGTACAGCAGGGCTGAATATTCAGTGGTGCCCTCCAGCTTCAGGTGAAGCTTTTCCAATGGAGGCTGCCAGTCGTGGCTGATATGCCGATAGAATTCCTCGTATTCCTTGTCTTCGATGTCCTTTTTGTTTTTGGACCAGATCGCCTTCATGGAGTTGAGCGTTTCGGTCTTTAGCACCTTGCGGGTGGTCTTGCCGATGGGTTTGCCGTCTTTGCCCTTGATCTGTTCCTCATCAGGAATCGGTTCTTCCTTCTCCACGTCCATCAGGATAGGATAGGCCACGAAATCAGAATGCTGCTTGATGATGTCGCGGATGGTCCACTCGTCGGTAAAGTCCGGTTCGCCTTCCTCTTTCTTTTTCAGTTTCAGAGTAATGCTAGTACCCCGGCTGTCCTTTTCGGCTTCAGTGATGGTAAACTTTCCGTCTCCTTCAGACTCCCAGCGCACCGCCTTGTCCTGGCCTGCGGCCCGGGTCAGCAGCGTCACCTTGTCGGCCACGATAAAGGAGCTGTAAAAGCCGACGCCGAACTGCCCGATCAGCTCCGGGGTGAGGGTCTTGTCCTTGTTGATCTGAGCTATGGCTTCGAGAAAGGCCCCTGTACCGCTCTTGGCGATGGTACCGATATTTTCCAGCACCTCGTCATAGGTCATGCCGATGCCGTTGTCCGCAACTGTCAATGTATTTTTGGCTTTGTCAGGTTCTATACGGATGCTGAATTTCGTGTCATCCTTCAGAATCCCCTCTTCGGTCTGGGCCTTGAAGCGCAGCTTGTCGATGGCGTCCGAGGCATTGGATATAAGCTCTCGAAGGAAGATCTCCTTGTTTGAATATAACGAGTTGATGATCAGGTTCAGCAGCTGTTTGACTTCAGTTTTGAATTCATGGGTCTCGGTCTTGACAGTCATTTATATGAATACCTCCGATTCTTAAAAAACAGGTTTGACATACATAATTTCCGGAAAATTTTTTATTTTGCACCTCGGGTTTTCGAACGGGATACTGTTTCAGGTTTTACCGTTAATTATTATGCTATCGAAAAAAGCGACTATCGCCGCTGTTTAAAGACTCCGCGTGTTTGGGTTATATAATGCGAGCGAATTAAAAATTGTCAAGACGGGCAAAGTGCTTTTTTAGACCGGTAGATCCTGTGAATCTCAAGATTCCATAAGGCGCCGTGTGCCTTTTCTTCTATTTCCTGATCCAGGGGCCGGGCAGACAGGCTAAAGAATGGATATGGAATTTCGAGCGGAAAAGGCGGGCAGGCGGAAACGGCTGCCGTGATAACGCACCTCGGTCATTTCATATCGCTGAAGGAGGGAAGCGGCAGCTGAGGGTCTGGATGGCTGACGATTTGACCGGCTCTTTTGCGCCCTGATTTTTTGGTCTGGCTTATTGAGTCTCGATATTCAGGCACAGGAGGGACAAAAAGGCCAGGCAGGCTGTCCTTAGTGACCGTATTAACTTCGGGTGCGGCTTTCTGCCGCCAGGTATCAGGCAGCCACCTGAAGCAGACCCCTTTCATTTTCCGGCCGTCCTGAACTGTTTCCGCCGGTTCGGCAATCAGCAGACTGTCATCAGGGACCAGATTTATGATTGCAGGAGAATAGGTAGTTACAATGACCTGGCGTAGCGGATTGCCTGGGCCGATCCGGCCCTTGACATCGGTAGCAATACCTTGCAGGAGCTGCAGCAATGCGGGAATTCGTTCAGGATGGACGCTGTTTTCCGGCTCTTCCAGGCAGATAAGCCCGCCTGCCTTCGAATCTGATTCCAGGACAGCCAGTGCCAAAAGGCGCAGTGTACCGTGCGAAAGTGAATGCGCCGGACAAACCGTTCCATTACGGTCAATCAATTCCAGTTTCAAAAGCCTGCAATGCTCATCCCGGTCGATCCTGATACTGTAAACATCATCTATAAGTTCAGATAACCGGGCGGCAATCCTGTCATAAAATCGGACAGCGGCCTGGTCCTCTGGTATATAGCCCGTGTATTTATCTGAATGTGCAAGACAATAAAGGGTCGCGGCCAGGTGGAAGCCATCAGGCCCTAATCCCTCAGAGACCGTAAATCCATCTGATGTATGTATTGAAGAGGGCTGCAACTGCAGTAGTTGCCATGATTGCATTTCCCTGCGCGCTAACAGGGCTGCTGGATTTTCAATGGTGTTTACAGTAGAGAGCACTGTACGCGGGAGGGCTGATGCCGGAACAGCGCTTGTTTTCCTGCCGCCGCCTTCCTGGATTAATTTAATAATACGGTCTTTACCCTCACAGACGGTGGAAATCAGGGGTGAAGTCCTTTTGCCTTGGACGGCGGATTTGCGCCAGGTACCAGCCTTGTGGGGAAACCTTAAATGTCTCCATGCCCCGCCCAGCTTTATATAATCAAGATCTTCACGAATAAGTTCAATCGACCTCATGGAAGGCGGGCCCTTGTCCGCTCGACAGGCCATAACCAAGGTGTAGCGCAGAAAGGTAATGCTGGCCCTGGCCTTTTGACCCAGATCGTCAATGCCTTCAACTGGAATTATCATCTCTGCTTCAAAAGACATTTCCTGGGCAGACCTGTCACCAATACGATAGAAAAGGCTGCTTATGTCAGAAGGCCTTTTCCCCCCGGCACAGACGGATAGAGCGGCATTAACCAGTGTTTCATCGGCCAGGGCACTCAGAAACCTGATGGCGTCAAACAGGTTGGATTTGCCAACACCATTCGGACCCGTCACACACGTAAATGGTCCAAAACTGACATCAACATCCAGAAGGTTTTTAAAACCGGACACCTTTAAGCGGGTTAACATATTTTAAGTCAACCTCCTTTTTTTGTCGCCTCTTTCAATTCGCCTACAAATTCACCTACCTTCTTGACCAGATCGGGCCCTGCCCTGAGATCGTCTCCCTCTTTGATGGTGTGGGCCTCAATCAGTTTTATAATGGCGCTTCCAACAATAATCCCGTCCGTTACGACTGCGAGCCTTGATATCTGGTTGGGCATGGAGATTCCAAAGCCCACTGCCACCGGCTTTTTGGTGAGCTGTTTGATTGCATTAAGGCCCTGATAAAGTTCAGCGGGGAGTTCTGCCCTTGCCCCGGTAATACCGGTTACAGAGACATAGTACAAGAAGCCCTGTGTGACCCTGGCGATCTTTCGGACTCGATCCGCCGAGGTATTCGGGGCCACGAGCAGGATATTGTCAAGTCCCCGGGTCTTTACTGCTGCAATCCATTTCCCGGCCTCCTCCATAGGTAGATCAGGTATTATTGTACCGTCAAGACCAGATGCCGCCGCATCTTCTGCGAAGGCGGAAAGGCCATACTGCAGCAATGGGTTGTAGTAGCCCATAAGGACTAAAGGGATATCCGTCTTTTTTCGGACCTTCCTGACCATACCAAACAGGTCCCTTGCGTTTATGTTGTGGCGAAGGGCCCTCTGGCTTGACGCCTGGATGGTCGGGCCGTCTGCCAGGGGATCCGAGAAAGGGAGACCAAGTTCTATAAGGTCGGCCCCTTGACGGGCCATCTCCAGTATCAGCTTCTCAGTGGTGGCGATGTCAGGGTCCCCTGTGGTTATAAACGGGATGAGCGCTGCTTCTTTCCCTTTTCTGATCTGTGAGAACATGCGGTCTATTCTGTTCATTTGTCTGCCCTCTCCCTGATCAATTCTGCAACTGTTGCCACGTCTTTGTCCCCTCTGCCGGAGAGGTTGACCACCACTATACTTTTTGGGGGGAGGGATGGGGCAAGCTCCTTCAGATAGGCAACGGCATGGGCGCTTTCCAGGGCAGGTATTATCCCATCGGTCTCTGAGAGCAGCTTGAATGCCTGAAAGGCCTGTTCATCATCAACTGCTGCGTATTCGACTTTGCCTGAGTCCTTAAAGATGCTGTGCTCCGGTCCAACGCCCGGATAGTCAAGGCCCGGGGCGAGTGAGTGGGCACCCTTTATCTGCCCCCAGTGATCCTGCAACAGGTAGCTCATAGCACCGTGGAGCACTCCTGGCCTGCCGACGGACAGGGTTGCGGAGTGAAGGTCTGTTCCAATACCCTTCCCAGCCGCTTCAACCCCTATCAGTCTTATTCCAGGGTCTTTAATGAATGGATAAAAGATCCCCATGGCATTGCTCCCGCCGCCGACACAGGCCATTACCACGTCCGGCAGGCGTCCGGCAAGCCGCCTGATCTGCCTCCGTGTCTCCCTGCCGATTACGCTCTGGAAATTTCTCACCATCATTGGATAGGGGTGGGGACCCACTACAGAGCCTATTACATAGTGGGTATCTCCAACATTGGTAACCCAGTCCCTTATTGTCTCATTTATTGCGTCTTTCAGTGTCTGAGTCCCTGAGAGAACGGGGATGACCTTCGCCCCGGTGAGTTCCATGCGAAATACATTCATGACCTGGCGTACCATGTCCTTGCGGCCCATGTAAACTTCACACTTCAGACCCATCAGGGCAGCGGCGGTCGCGGTTGCCACACCGTGCTGTCCCGCGCCGGTCTCCGCTATGATGCGTGTCTTTCCCATGCGTTTTGCCAGGAGCACCTGGCCTATAGTGTTGTTGATCTTATGCGCACCGGTATGGGCGAGATCCTCCCTCTTAAGGAATACTCTTATTCCCTGGCTCACGGCCTTTTGCAGACCCTTTGCCTCGTAGAGCGGGGTAGGGCGGCCCACATAATGTTTGAGGATATGGTCGAGATCCCTTTTAAAGCCCGTGTCCCGTCTGGCCTTCCGGTAAGCGGAATCCAGCTCCGTAATTGCGGGCATAAGCGTCTCAGGGACAAAGCGGCCTCCATAGGGACCAAAATGTCCGGAATTATCTGGTGATTTGGTATTTTTTTGATTTGGTGACTTGTTCACTATTCCTCCATGCTGCGGTGATTGAATGACCTAATCCACCACGGCCCTGCGTATGAAATCAGCTACCAGGCCCATATTCTTTTTCCCAGGGGCATCCTCTACACCCGAACTCACATCTACCGCCCAGGGCCGGACCTGTCTTACCGCCCGGGCAATGTTCTCCGGTTTCAGGCCGCCTGCAAGGATAATGGGCCTTGAGATGAGCATTTTCGCCTCAATCGCTATGGACCAGTCAAAGGTCTCACCCGTTCCCCCACGGGCACTGGGGGACCAGGTGTCAAGCAGAAAGGCCTTCACCGCCTCCTGATACGGCAGAAGGGCCTGAATATCGGCCTCGGTCCTTATCCGCCATGCCTTTATAGCCCTGGGAGAAAGGTCTTTGCAGGCCTTCGGGGTCTCCTCCCCATGCAGTTGCACAAGGTCCAGACCGCAATAGTCTATTATCCGCCTTATGTTTTCAGAAGATTCGTTAACAAAGATCCCAACCGTCTGGACCATCGGCGGCAGATTTTGAACAATCTGCCTGGCCCTGTTGGGATCTATTTTTCTTGGGCTCTCGGCAAAGACCAGCCCTATGGCGTCGGCGCCTGCCTCCGCCACAGCCTTTGCCTCCAATGGATCAGTAAGCCCGCAGACCTTTATTTTTATCATAGAATTTCAGATCTCCCGATCCTTGCAACCTTCCTGCCTCAACCAGGGCAGAGAGATATTTAACGCGATCTTCGGCCTTTACCAGGGCCTCTCCTATAAGGGCCGCAGCAACCCCCGCATCAAGAAGCCTTTTTATGTCATCGGGGGTTGAGATCCCGCTTTCACTTACCAGTGGTATTTCCTCGGGCAGCGCCTTTTTAATCCGGAACGTGGTTTCAATGGATACGCTGAAGTCTTCGAGGTTGCGGTTGTTTATACCTATAAGGTCGGCGTTTGCAGCAAGCGCCCTTTCCATTTCGCGTTCATTATGGACTTCCACCAGGGTGTCTAATCCCTTTTCTCTAGTGTGGGCCAATAGCTCTGAAAGCATGTTGTCATCAAGGACAGCTGCAATAAGTAATACTGCATCCGCACCCCAGAGCCCGGCCTCTTCGATCTGAAGGTGGTCTATTATAAAGTCTTTTCTCAGGAGAGGAAGGTCTAGCTTTTCCCGTATTCGCGGAAGGAACTCCGGCTTTCCCTGAAAGAACTTCTCGTCGGTGAGGACCGACACGGCCTTTGCACCCCCTGCCCGATAGTCTTCAGCAATGGTTGCAGGGTCGAAATCCGGACACAGGAGCCCTTTTGAAGGAGATGCCTTCTTTACCTCTGCAATTATTGAGACCCCCGGATCGGAAACCAGGGCCTTTCGAAACCCCCTGGGGGAAAAGACTTCGTGCCCCGCAGGGATAAGCCCCTTGCGCCGCATGTCTTTTAATTCCTGTCTTTTGTGTGTGATTATCGTGTCCAGGATGCTCATTATGTCATCTCGTGCTTAAGACCTTCAATGCCTCAAGTTTTTTCATGGCCTCCATTGAATCTATGCTATCGGCCGCCAGAGCCGCCCCTTCTCTGAGTGATTTCGTCCTGCTCGCCAGAAATATGGCTGCACCGGCATTAAGGAGCACGATGTCCCTCTTGGGCCCCATTTTACCTGAGAGTATGTCTTTAAGTATTCGGGCGTTTTCTTGCGCGTCTCCACCCTTCAGGTCTTCCGACCTGCATGGTTTCAGACCCGCGTCTTCCGGTCTGATGACAAACTCATTTACTCCATTCCCGTCCCACTCCGCCACAACACTATTCCCCAGGAGACTGAGTTCGTCCAGTCCCCCTTCTCCGTGTACTACCCATGCCCTTTTGCTGCCGAGGCGCCCAAGGACCTTCGCAAGGGGCCTTGTAAGTGCAGGGTCATAGACCCCGAGCACCTGAATATTTGCCCATGCCGGGTTTGTCAGGGGTCCCAGTATATTGAAAATTGTGTGAATGCCTAGCTCCCGTCTCGGCCCTATGGCGTATTTCATGGCTGGATGGAGGGAAGGGGCGAACATGAAACCCATACCTAAGGTTTCCACTGCCATTGCCACCTGCTCCGGCAACAGATCCAGATTTACACCCAGGGCCTCCAGCACATCCGCACTGCCTGACCTGCTGGACACGGAACGGTTACCGTGCTTTGCGACCCTGATACCAGCACCTGCAACCACAAAGGCAGTGGTGGTGGAGATGTTGAACGTACGGGTGCCATCGCCTCCGGTCCCGCAGGTGTCCACAAGGGGTTCTTCCGGCGAAATGTTTAAAGGGATACGCAGGGCCTTTTTTCTCATCACCTGTGCGGCCCCGGCAATTTCATCCACAGTCTCACCCTTCATTCGGAGGCCCGTGAGAAGGGCGCCGATCTGGGCATGTGTTGCCTTTCCTTCCATAATTGTTTCCATGACCGACGATATATCGGCCCGGCTCAGGTCTCTTCTGTTGGCAACATCCGATATGGCCTTTTTTAGTATATCCATTAGCCTTTAATCCTGTACCCGGGTTTTCAGGAAATTTTTAAGAAGATTGATTCCCTCGGGTGTCATGATGGATTCAGGGTGAAATTGGACTCCTTCTACAGGGAATTCCCTGTGCCTGAAGCCCATAAGTTCTTCCTGCTCCGATCGTGCCGTAACTGTTAGACAGTCTGGAAGCATAGACTCATCCACAAGGAGGGAATGATACCTCATGGCCTCAAATGGATTAGGCAGAGCTTGATATACACCCCTTTCATCGTGTTTGATCATCGAGGTCTTGCCGTGCATAAGCCTGTCCGCTCTTATTATTCTGCCCCCGAACGCGACACCGATGGACTGGTGGCCGAGGCACACACCCAAAACCGGTATCTTGCCGGCAAAATGACGTATGGCAGCCACTGATATGCCGGCACTGGAAGGCGTGCCAGGACCGGGGGAGATAAGGAGGTGGTCGGGTGTCCAGGAGTCTATCTCCTCTACAGTTGCTTCATCATTTCTTACAACCTTAATATCCGCCCCGAGTATTCCCAGGGCCTGGACCAGGTTGTAGGTAAAGGAGTCGTAGTTGTCAATGACTATAAGCATGGTTGATTACTCTCGGTCTTGCTCCGTTGTATTGGCCTTTTCTTTCTCATGGTTCGAGTCGTCAGCTATTGAATCGCTTATCCAACGGACAGGTGCCGTAACTACTTTTACGGTTGTGCTGACCACGGTTCCAGTAACACTGACCGCGGTTTTGACCGGGACAGTTATAAGGCAGCAGCCCGTAAGACCACTCAGCCATAAAGACAGAAAAGCCCAGCCTGCCGCAGTATGCAGGTTCTTCATGTACCCTTTCATTGTGATAATTCACCATGGGCGATCTGGATGGCCCGCATAAGCGCCCGCCCTTTGTTGATGGTCTCCTCCCATTCAAAAGCGGGATCTGAATCAGCAACTATACCGGCTCCGGCCTGTAGGTAAAGCATATCCTTTTTCTGGCATAGGGTGCGAATAGTAATGGCAAGATCCATATTACCTGAGAAACCAAAGTAGCCCACAGCACCGGCATACGGTCCCCGGCGCGCATGTTCGAGTTCTTCTATGATCTCCATGGCCCGTATCTTGGGCGCGCCTGATACAGTACCTGCGGGGAAACAGGCCTGCAGTACGTCAAACATGTCCTTTCCTTCTGCCAGTTCCCCCGTAACACCTGTGACAATGTGCATAACATGGGAATAACGTTCAACGGTCATAAGGTCCTCGACCTTTACAGTACCCGTTTTGGCGACCCTGCCGACGTCATTTCTTCCCAGATCCAGCAGCATAAGGTGTTCTGCTCTTTCCTTCGGGTCGGCGAGAAGCTCCCTTTTAAACTGCATGTCCCCCTTTTGATCCTTACCTCTTGGTCTGGTGCCTGCAATGGGCCTTGCTTCTATTTTGCTGCCTGTGAGCCTGACCAGAATCTCAGGCGAGGAACCAATGAGCACCTCGTCTTTCATGCGCAGATAATAGAGATAGGGCGAAGGATTTATCCTTCTGAGCGCACGGTACAGGTCAAATGCAGGGACAAGGTTTTTGCCGGAAAACCTTTGGGAGAGCACTACCTGGATTATGTCTCCTGCACGTATATATTCCTTCGCCCTGCGGACCATGTCCTCAAATCGCTCCTGGGGGACCTCAGGCCTGAGGCTGGTGGCGGGGAAGGGCTCTGCAATCGGCTCCGGGTAGTCCAGTCCGTGTCGAAGGCGTCGGATCACGTCTTCTATGGCCCTTTCTCCTTTCATATATACAGACTCTGGATTGTCTTTCGGCTCTACCCTGAGGCACGCAATGATCTTGAGGGTCTGCTTTATATTGTCATAGACCATCAGGATCTCCGGAAACATGAAAACCGCATCATTGAAACCCGCGGTATCTGAAAGATTCTCCGGCAGGCGCTCCATGAAACGAACCATGTCATAACCCATGTATCCAACAGCCCCTCCGTAGAATCGAGGGAGGTCCGGGGCCGCCGCCGGTGAAAATCGTGCCATTATTTTTCTGAGAGCGGCGAGCGGATCATCAACATTAATGTTTTCGCGCTTGCCTTCGATCTCCGTGAAGATATCATTTCCTTTACAACCAAAGACCAGAAAGGGCTTGAATCCGATAAAGCTGTATCTCCCCCACTTCTCTCCGCCTTCGAGGCTTTCAAGCAGGAACGAGTAATTATTTTCTCCGAGCTTTGCAAACAATGATACAGGCGTATCAAAGTCCACTGCTATCTCTTTCCATATCGGGATGATGTTGGCTTCTTGGGCCAGCAGCTTGAACCCGGTCAGATCAGGAGTGATCATGATATCTTGTCCTTATATGCGTTCAAAGGTTCATTGTTCACCGTTCAGGATTACTTTTCTGTATACCTTTCATAGCTTCACAGATTCAGGTTTCTTTTTTTAACCTTCACTAACCCAGAACCCAGAACCTTTGAACCCTTAAACGGCTGCCTGTGACTCATTTTAATTCCATGAGCCAAAATAAAAAGGCCGTGGACACCTCTGCGTGTCCACGGCCTTTTGCCTTTGCCTTTTTTTAAGCTTTAGCCTAAAAGGAGCAGACGCGCACCATTCCTCTCTGCCACAGCCACCAGCCCCACACTGAATCAGAAATCTGTTTTTCGGCAAGAGAACGATACATTTTTTGTCTTTCCTTAAGGCAGATATGTTTAAAAACAGTTAAATCAAATTTATGTAACTATAGATGTCCATATTTATGACCTGTTCGCCGGTGATTGTCAAGATTCATTTATCCGTTTCACCTTTTTCCCCAAAGCAAAAACCTGATTTTACATTTCAGCGACAAGTCCATATTATGATGTCATTATGAATTGATAATGTGACAGCATAAATAGAAGAGGAAAACCGGATTTCCATAGCCCTGTGCGACCGCGATGTCAGGTTCACCCTGCGTCGTGCCCGGCATGCCCAATCCTTTTTCAAAAAAAGCTATCTGCTGCCCAGCCTATTTGCCGGATTGTTTGATCGGACTGAAATCACAGAAGAAAAACCGCCTTTGTCCAGGTTTTGCTCCGGCCACCAGTGGTCAGGGAATTTGAAGCCGTACTGGAAGACATGTCTACACTGACCGGCTGGTGGAAAAACAAACTGCTTGGAGTCTTTCTGGCCTTTCTGCTTCCGGGCCTCGGTAGCATGATCGACTCCTGGATCGGCGGGTATGAGATTATCTCCAACCTGTTTTGAGATCAATTGGGGCTTCTTTAAGGTCGAAAAGATTGGTATATTATAAAAATGGGCAGTAAGTGGTTCGAATAATATATTTCAGGGAGTAGAAAATGGCGGAAGAATTTAAGATCTCGTCCCAGATGACCAAAAAAGAGATAATCGAAGAATACTCAAGGCTTCTCGAATCTTACAAAGACAAGGTGAGGGAAGCCAAGGAGTCTGAGAAATGGCGCTCTGAGGCAGAAAAATACAAAGAGGCAACAGCCCTGGAGGCCGCAAAAGAGGCAACAGTACATGGAGTAATCGAAAACGTCACCAATCTCAAGGGCCTGATCGGAAAGACCCTGAGCGATCTGACAGACAAGCTGTCCTCTCAGGCCGAACGTCTTGAGGAACTAAAGAGTGCAGTAGCACTTCAAGAAAAAAGGCTTAAAGAACTCTATGATATAGAGGAGGCATCTGATGCTCTGGCCAAGCTGGTTGAGGCCTATGAAGAAAGAAAAACTGTAGCTGAAACAGAATTTGCTTCAAAATTAACAAAGCTGGAGTCGGACTATGATGAAAAATTTGCAGTCCTTGAAGGAAAATACTCTGAGCTGCAGGTCACACTTCAAAAAGAGATAGAGGGAAAAAGGGCTGAATGGGAGGATGAGAAAAAGCGTTTCCTTCGCGAATTGGAAGAGGAGAAGTCACTCACAAAGCAGAAGTGGGACCGTGAACAAGCCGAGTACATCTATGAAAGGGATCGTACTAGAAAATTAGAAGAGGATAAATATAAGGAGAATAGGGCATCTCTTGAAAAGGAACTCCAGGAGCAGAAAGAAAGCACGGAAAAGGAGTTTGCGGAGAGGGATGCAGCGCTTGTAGCACAGGAATCCGAACTAAAGGATCTGAGAGAACAGGTCAAGAAGTTTCCAGGTATGCTTCAAAAGGAAGTAGAAAAAGAAAAAAGCGAGGCAATTGCGGCAGTTACCCGCGAAATGGAACAGAAAAAACAGATGGCTGCTACGGAAAGGGAGTGGGAATGCAAGGTTTATCAGCAAAAAATCGAGTTCCTGGAGGATACCATCGCCTCTCAAGAAAAGAAAATTTCAGAGCTTAAAACCGAAGTGAATTCAGCAATGAAACAAGTCCACCAGATAGCTGAAAAGGCCATAGAAGGAGCATCCCAGACAAAAGCGTTTACATCAGTAAAAGAGATAGCCATGGAACAGGCCAAAAAGCCTGAAATCACAAGGAAGGCCGAGGGTTAAAATCTCAGAGATAATCCTGCAATGTAAGGAGAGCTTCATTTCATTTACCAACCTGGATCGAAAAAATCAGGGAAGGACAACGGGAGTCCCGTATGTTCATTCAGAAACAGCGTCCCCTACATCCTATTCACAAACACGTCTCACAAACACTATGCTGTAGTAATTGCTACGGGTTGCAGAGATGTAATAGGAATCGTCTCTAGTATGGATGGTGTGTAGGTCGAGAAAAAAAGAATATCACTTACCGGGGGACGTTGCAAAATATCAAGTACCATCTCTCGGAGTTCTTCTGATATCTCTGCCAAACCTGTCAGGGGAAAACTACGCG
>DQXT01000042.1 GCA_011042225.1 Deltaproteobacteria bacterium
CCTGAAATAGAACCTAAGATGGTAAAGATGGTGACCCAACCCCCATTACCCTTACCGGTTATTTCAGACCCGTAGGGTTCATCAAATGCCAATGTTGCTTCAATGTCAGCTTCACCCAGGCCTGTTCCATCCACTGCGATCTCGAAGAAATCAAATGTGTAGCTTTCGCCGTAATCTAGAGAGAAGATCACGTTATCCAAATTATCAGAGAGAGTCGCCTCTATCCCGGTACATCCAATCGTACTTATATTAGACAGTGCTACTGAAGAATCAGGTGCTCCGGCGATGTCAAAGGCAATCGGGATGGCATTCGCACCTGCAACCAACGTAAAAAATAATGCACTTGCACATAAAGTCACCCAAAGCCTTTTCATGTAATATCCCCTTTAACCTCGTTAATATTCAGATCTCGACTTATTGCGATTATAAAAAGCAATAATAATGCCGTATTTTTAAGTCTCTGATTTTTAAAGTATTTTTTAGAAATACAGGTACTGCGGACTCGAGTAGTGTAAAGAAATCCGACAGGATTTTATGATAAAAATTCGATCCGTTAATGCCGCTAATTCACCTAATATATTGTAATTATGGATAAAAAAATTAGAGATTTCAAAAACGGAATGGAAATTTATTTAAAATTTTGCTGAAACGGTGTCGGAATTCTTTACAGGTTTGAATATACATTCGGTTTCGTAGTTTAGGTTATCGATTTGCTGGAAATCCGACTGCTATGGCTTAGATTCGGCGGAAATGGCGGTCGGGCTTTGGCAATATCAAATCCCTAAGGTGATTTTACAATCAACAAAGGACTTTAAGTACTGTTAAAATTCCCGACACCTTTTGATAAAGGCAGACTCAATTTAAATCGGGCTCCGCCTCCAGCCGTATTTTCTGCGGATATGTATCCATTGAGGCCTGCCGCGAGCTGCCTTGCCTGCCAGAGGCCGATACCGGTGCCTTTGGGCTTGCTGGTCTTAAAGGGTTCAAACAGGGCATTGGGCAACAACTCCTGTGGAATTCCCGGACCGTTATCAGTGATCTCAATTATCGCCTGCTTGTTATCACAGTCCCTGCTTGTAGTTATATGTACTTCAGTTCCATCACCGCCTGCCTCAAGGACGTTAATCAGCAGGTTTTCCAATATACTGGATAATAGCCCTGAATCGGTATTTACGTGAACTTCGGCTTCACACTCGAGACTGATTTTCAAATTACTCAGCTTCTTCCCCAGTTGCCGGAAGCGGCCTTTAAGAAAATTACAGAGTTCCAATTTCTCCCATGTCGGAGCGCTTTCTCCCTTGAGTGTCCTCAAACGGTCCTGAACCTTGGTCATCCTTTTGAGTGCATCATCAATGGCCTTCAGCATATCCTGTTGAAATTCGGGTTCATGGATATATTCAGGGGCATTATCCCGCACCAGAGAGAGCATGGTGGCTGCATTCTTGACGTCGTGGAGCACAAATGCCGAAAGCCTGTCCCATGCCTCTTTTTCACGGGTATGGGCAAGTTGCTCCGCTATGCGCACCGCCAGCAGGGCGGAAGCCGCCTGGGTTCCCAGGGCCGTCAACAGGTCAAAATCGTCCTGGCCGTATCGTCCTCCAGTGAACTCAGGCCCTATACCTATTAACCCGACGAGCTGGTCACCGATCAAAAGCGGTGTCACTAATACCAGATTTAACTTTTCCA
Source organism: Deltaproteobacteria bacterium (assembly GCA_011042225.1). Classification (GTDB taxonomy): domain Bacteria; phylum Desulfobacterota; class Dissulfuribacteria; order Dissulfuribacterales; family UBA3076; genus UBA3076. The sequence goes on from DQXT01000042.1 coordinate 1,687, forward strand.
GAAAGCCCTTCTTTTTAGCCAATATTTCTTTCCATGCATTATCCGGCTCACTTTCCCCTAGGTGAAAATAAGGATGGCTCTCCAGGAATCGGACCAGTGGATCTTCCGGAGAAATGGTATATTCATCGGTTTTGCCATTTTGGTTCCCATCGGGGGAAAATGGTCTATATCCATGTTCCTTGTCCCCAAGCCATATAATAAGGTTGGTAGTATAGAGACTGTCTGCCAGGACCTGGTGCAGGGCCCTTAGCACCTCGGCTTCGGTTAATGCGCCCTGGAGCCGCCGGGAAAGTGCCAGCCATTCGTCCCTGTATTCATATTTATTTACATAAAAATGTGTACTGATAAAAAAATGCACCCGTCTGCGCAGTTTCCCGGAGCAGGTAAAGATGCCGAGGGCAACCAACCCCAGGGCCAGAAACAGCCAGCGCAGGACAAAAGGGAGCTTAAGTCCGAAGGTCTGCATGACTAGCGAGATAATTCCCAGGACCAAAAGATACACGGCAAACAGCGTTGGTGTGATAAAGGAATAGACAACCTTTCTGGATATAAAAATCTTGCGGTTTAACAGCCGGTGGCGGGCTACTGCGTAAAATATTAAAGACCATGCAAGGAGTAGAAGCGTAGAGAGCAGAAATAAATGGTCTGGAATAAGACGAAAGTATGTAAGCCGGTAGGAACTCGCCCAGACCATTGTTGCACATACCAGGAAGCTTCCGACTATAAGGAATTTATACTCCCAGCGATAGGCCGGCGTCAGTGCATGCCAGAATTCCTCCAGGCGCCAAGCCGCAAACAGCATAGCTGTCAGGATGAAAATGGAATAAAAATATAAAGGATCATAGAGGTCAAAGACCAGGATATCCTCTACTACCGGGAGCACGGAATCGTTGACCAGACAATAAAGGAAAAATCCAGCCACCAATATACCGACAGAGGTCTCAATATAAAAAGAGAGGCGGGAACCGGTGCTTGCATCAACGGTTGCCTTGCGCAACCGATAGGCCATGCTGAGCCATATAAGGGTAAATACAATTTCTGAAAAGAGGACCGCTGAAATCACATGCGGTTCCGGATTACAGGCCGAATAGATATATTCTCCAGCCAGCAGGGGCAGGCTCAGCAGGGATTGCACCAGAGACATGGAAAACAGGCGCTCTCCGGTCTTCAGCCGAAAGGCAAGAAGACAGGAGAGCAAGAGTAACAGATTGAGGGCGTAAAACAGATGGATAATCATGAGAATCGCCTGAAATGCCGAAAGTTGTCTAAAATGCCCAAGGTTAAGGTAAATTTGGCATTATTCACGGCAATTCATGATGAAGATCTCACAAACAGTTAAGACGTACTTTGGTTGATGTACAATCTTGAAATAGCCGACTCCCTGACGGCATATATTTCATCTTACATGTTTACCTGCCAATGTTGCAGAGTTACAAAATATATGTCCGGCCGAGGGCAACAAGCCGGGTGTATTTAATGTCTTACGGCACAACAAAATAGGTCGACCAGAAATAGTAGTCTTCCGGATCCGGATCGCCTGCGGCTGTCACCACGAGGTAGAGTTCATATATCCCCGAAGGAAATGGGGAAACCTGGATATTCCCATACAGCGATCCGTCTATATCCCCCCATCCTGAACTTATCCACGGTACAAGCCCGGAAGACAGCAATTGAAGGCTCAGATCCGGCTTAATGATAAACACATCAGGACTTATTACAGGGGCATAAATACCGAGGTACACGTCGACAGCCCCTGAAAATGGGGGCAGTCCGACCTGTAGGTTAAGCGTTCCACCTGCGACGTCTCCAACTGCGAAGGGCTTGCAGAGGGATGCTTCGGGATTTTTTACAGGGACCTCCACGGGGAGATAGGTGTATAAATTCGGTCCTGACGGCAAGGGCAGTGCAAATACGGGAATACCAAGGGCGCCGAAGTCGGCTGTTACCGACTTGTTGGAATCCATTGTCAGTAAACATATTTCTGACCCTGAACAGTCTCCCGACCATCCGATGAATTGAGAGGTGTAATTAATACCGTGAATCGGCGTGGCCTGTAGGGCAACCGGTTCACCGGCGGCGAAATCGTGGCTGCACGTCGTGGTCAATGTAATGTTACTGCTTGTGCAGTCTATCCCTGCAGGAGTACTTAAGACATTGCCTGAACCGTTGACTGTGATTGCAAGCGTGTACTGTGCTTCTACCCATGGTGCATCGAAATAAAGTCCGTTTCTCCCGAAATAGGAGAAAACCACTCCCCCTCCAGTGGCTGATGCCCCTGGGGAATAAATTATTCTGGGAGCGACATCTTCCGGCCAGGGTTGAACATCCTGGTCGTTTACCACCTGACTGCCTCTCCAGTTGGATGCATCACCGGTGGATGCATAGGTCCATACAGCGTCAGTTCCCAGTAACGGATCGTCTTTAATATAGACCATGTCGACATACTGGTTCGGGTAACCCTTGTAGAACTTGATATCCGCAATATATTCGTCGATGCCGTCCTCTGCGGAGACGGTATATTCTGTCGGGTCCCATGTCTGCCCCGCATCGGGACTGTATCTGAAATGGAGGTCTATCTCGTGCCCTCCACGATCACGGTTGTACAGCACCCAGACACCGGAATCATCAACATTGGCAGCGGCAACACGGGGATCGTAGTCTTTTAAGACATTGTAGGTCAGACGTGTTTTAATATCATAAAGGCCTCCGCTGGAAGGAAATCTGAAGAAGGTTATCTCCGTAGGAGAGGCATAGCCTAAACCGGCATAGGTCCAGAACAGGTGATCCACAGAACCTGGACCATAAGCCAGGCTTTGTCTCTTTTCACCACCGGACCAAGTCCAGTTTACCCTTGAGTTCCATGTCTGCCCGCTGTCATCAGAGTATTTCACGTATTGATTATCACCATTTGATGTCCCATCCATCCAGGTCACGAAAATCCTGCCGTCATTCAAATTTTGCGTTATGTCAAAGCTGCCTTCAAGAACCGGACCATTGTCTACTACTATATAGTAGGGCTCATAAACATCTAGAGGGACCCTCATCGAGACCAAATTTCCATTGCTGTTTACAAAAAACACATCCAGGCCCTTGGGTGATTCATCATAAAGAAGCCTGATTCTCTCAAGGTCAGTACGCAGAGCAGCACCTTCCGGTCTGTTGGTTCCAAAGGTCGTCAACAGGTCCCAGGTCTCACCGTGATCGCTTGACTGGTATACCCGGATAAGGTGTTTTCCGGTTTGCTGAAAGGCTACATACATGTCGCCGGTATCGGGATTATAATCTACATCAAAACAGTTTACCGTCCCTTCGGTCCAGATCGGGATGTCAGTGCCCCAACCAAAGGCCGACTGAGACGATACACAGAGCATTGCCATTACCAAAACGATAGTCTTTTTCAAGAGTTACCTCCTATGTTCAAGTTATGTACTGTTGGGAATCAGTAGCCTATATCCATAATAAAGATTATCTTGCAGGGATTTCAAATGTCAAGGGACGCAAAAAAGGCGATTCTGGAACGCCGTTGATCATTATACCCCGCTTATAAAAATCGAGCCGAATTTTATATTATTTTGCACCTTGGCGAATTGGATTTTTAGGTCATAAATGTTACATTTTCTACTTTGTATTGAATGTAATATTGTTATGGTTGACGATAAAGAAGAAAAAACGGAAATGCAAGATGGAATCGACAAACAAGGTCTTTGAAAGGCCGTTTGAGGAACTCCTGGAGGAGTCTGTCCGGATCCACGGGCATTTGTGTGCCGGTCAAGTCCTTGGTGTCCGGCTCGCTGTCTTGGGGTTGCGTCTGATTGGTATATCTGATCCGAAGGGCCGGGATCGTAAATCTTTCATGGTCTATGTGGAAATTGACCGGTGTGCTACCGATGCCATACAATCTGTTACCGGATGTTCCCTTGGCAAACGTTCTCTAAGATGGGTGGATTATGGCATAATGGCTGCGATCTTTGTTCACCTGAAGACCGGTAAGGCATTCAGGATAGTTGCCAGAGAAGAGTCGAGAGAGCTTTCCCGGAAATATTGCCCTGAAATTAAGGACAAATACAGGCGTCAATTGGAGGCCTATAAGCTGATGAGTGACAACGAACTCTTCGAGGTGCAGGAGGTCAGACTGGAAGTATCTGTCTCCGACCTGCCCGGAAGACCGATCAGGAGGGTGCGGTGCGAGTCCTGCGGTGACTATGTTCAGGACTGCAGGGAAGTGAAGACCCACGACGGCAGGGTGCTGTGTCGAGCCTGCGCGCACGGCGCCTACTATAAAATTTTGTGAGAGATTATAAGGTATTCAAATGGGCCTAAAGGTGGTTCCTCTAAACAAGGCCGTGGGTATGGTTTTGCCCCATGATATGACCGAGATAATCCCCAGTGGGGGAAAGGGTCCTGCTTTCAGGAAAGGATATGTGATTCAGGATAGCGATATAGCCCGTTTGAGGCGCATGGGGAAAAATCACATCTACGTGCTGGAACTTTCGGAGCATGAACTGCATGAAGATGAAGCGGCACTTGTTATGGCACAGGCCATAGCAGGCCCGGGCATTGAATATGACAGCCAACCGTCTGAAGGCAAAATAGGTTTTCGTGTAAACATAGACGGCCTGTTGCAGGTAGACCGGCGGCAGCTGTTGGCATTTAACCTTCTGGGAGAGGTAATGCTGGCTACTCTGCATAACAATACGGTGGTCAAAAGTGGTGATCTCGTGGCTGCGGGCAGGGCAATACCGCTTGTGGTGCCCAGGTCTTTAGTGGAGAAGGCGGTGTCCATTGCGTCGGATACCGGCGGGCTTATCAGGGTCGTACCTTGGAAAATTAGGCGGGGAGCCGTTTTGGTTACGGGTCAAGAGGTGTTTGAGGGCCGCATAAAGGATGCCTTCGGTCCAATAATAGAGAAAAGGCTTCAGGATTACGGCGTGGATTCATTATCAGTCTCTTTACTACCGGATGATATAGAAATAATCCTGGCAGAGATAAAGAGAGCCATTGGGCTGGGAGCTGAATTGATATTATGCGCAGGCGGGATGTCGGTTGATCCGGATGACTTGACCCGTATGGCAATCAGGGAGGCCGGTGCAACAGACATAGTATATGGAAGTCCGGTTTTACCTGGCGCCATGTTTCTGGTGAGCTATATCGGAGATGTGCCCGTGCTTGGAATTCCGGCCTGTGCCATGTATTACCGTACAACCATATTGGACCTGATGCTTCCCAGAATATTGGCAGGGGAGCGCATAGACCGGGAGAAGATTGCGGCCCTGGGCCATGGTGGACTGTGTCTTAGCTGTAAGACGTGTAATTACCCATTATGTCCTTTTGGTAAGGGATAAAAGACAAGGGGCTTCTTCACGTCAAGTCAAAAGTAGTTTAGAGTGTGTTATTATTTATGTTTAAATCTGTAGATTAAAGCTGATAAATCGAATTGTTGCCCAGGTTCTAATCAAGAGTTACAGCTTCGGCGGGGTTGTCCAGTTCGATAATACAGCTTTTTTGAGGGGAAACGCCAATCTGCATTAGCAAAATAGTATTCTAATCAATCATTTTGTAAGGATATCATAATATGTTTATATTAAGTAATTTCATGCACTCCCTGGCCACCGTTGTCGATATCGTTCTTAATCTCTATATATGGATATTGATTGCCAGGGCCGTATTATCATGGGTTAACCCTGATCCCTATAATCCCATAGTAAAATTTCTGTATAATATAACAGAACCTTTAATGTACAGGGTTCGGCGTATACTCCCTTTTCAGTTCGGGGGAATAGATTTAACGCCTATGATAATCATTCTTGCAATAATCTTTTTGCGCAGCTTTATCGTACCAACGCTTCATCAGTTGGCCAATCAAATTGCTTAGAGGTAGCATATGAGTCTAACGCCGAACGAAATACTTGAGAAGGAATTCCGTGCCAGGTTCAGGGGTTACGATACCAAAGAAGTAGACTCTTTTCTTGAGGAAATAAGTCAAATCATGACCTCTCTGATTAAAGAGAAAAATGATTTGAAGGATCAGCTGGTTGCATATAAGACCAAGTTGGCAGATCTGAGAAGGAAGGAAGAGGAGTTCAGAGAGGCCCTGACTTCGGCTCACAAGTTGTCAGAGAAGATAAAGTCACAGGCCGAAAAGGATGCTGAGCTCGTGCTTGAGAGGGCAAGAGTAGATGCGGAACGTATTGTTGCTTATGCCCATCAGGAGGCCGTTCAACTGGAAGAGCGAATAATAGGGCTCCGGCGTATTCAGAGGGAGACTGCATATAAAATGCGCTCTACCCTTGAAAATTGTTTGCGGGTCGTGGATGAGGAGACCCTGCCGCCGGAGGAGGTTGAACAGGCAATAAATCTTGCGGCATCCGAAATGAGAGCTATTCGAGAGGTCTCTTGCGATCTGACAGAAGACATGGATGCAGTCTCTGGTAATGTAGAGGAGACAAGCAATACACAAAGGCCCTTTACACCTGATATTTTAGGGGCATCTGCTAATGGAGACGGGCATGAAAGCGATTCTCAGCAAGAGAGACCGGACGGCCCGGATCTTAAGCTCGATCAGAATCAGGCATAGCCCTCAGAAGCGGAAGGCGGCCCGGAGTAACTTGTTTAGCCGCTAAAGCTCCGTAAAAACATTCTAGTAAATCTCTTACTTCATTTAATAACTTGGCGTTATTCAAGGATTTTCTGAATAGCGAACTACCATGCAGGCCCTTAGTATGCCAGGCCAAGTGTTTTCTGAAAAGCCTTAAGCCCAAAGGGGGCCCGTAAAAATCAACAATGTGTTCGAGATGCCTTGTTATTATTGCATATTGTTCTTCAAGGCCCGGGGGTCTTTTGTCTTTGCCTGTTTCCAGGAAATGGAGTATCTGATCGAATAGCCAGGGCCTGCCGAGGGCGCCTCTGCCTATCATTATACCGTCAGCCTTGGAGACCTCGAGGCATAGGCCTGCATCTTTCGGGCTTTTGATGTCGCCATTTGCAATTACAGGGATAGAGACGGCCTCCTTGACTTTTCGGATTGCCGACCAGTCAGCTTTTCCTGAGAACATCTGGCTGCGGGTCCGGCCATGGACAGTAACAAGCGAGGCGCCTGAATCCTGGGCGATTTTGGCGATCCGAACCGCATTTATGCTTTTGTGATCCCAGCCCAGACGGATCTTGACGGTGACAGGTATATCCACCGCTTTCACTATTGATTCTATGACCCTTCCTGCCAGCACCTCATCACGCATCAGATTTGCACCCGCCCCGGTCTTTACGATTTTACGCTGGGGGCACCCCATATTTATGTCGATTATCGCCGCACCCAGAGACTCGTTAATCAGGGCGGCTTCAGTCATAACAAACGGGTCTGATCCTGAGATCTGCACCGCCAGGGGAAATTCTTTTTCAGCAGTGCTGACCATGCGGACGGATCGGGCGCTGTTACGTATCAGTGCCTGAGAAGCTATCATTTCGCTTACTACCGGTCCTGCCCCGCAGGATCGGGCAATGCACCTGAAAGGATAGTCAGTGATCCCTGCCATCGGGGCAAGAAACACACGATGGGATAAAACCGCCGGGCCTATTTTCATGGTTTGCAGACTATGATTTCCAAATATGCGCCAAGGTCCTTTTGAATTTTTAGAATCAATGTTCATCTTTAAAAATATTTAAGATATTATGGCCAACACAAGGATCTTCACCAATATCTACCTGATAGTCATGTGATTCAGCCGACTTTTTAGACAATCCTGCTGAATCGGCAAAAAGACATTTTGTCATCAGGGAGGTCTTTAATCCAGCATAGCGACAGCGGGAGACGATCAGGGAATCTTCTGCCCTCTAACTGTTTTCATCAGACCCCAGAAATTGAGTCCCAAGATACATGTAATGGAGTCCTGAAATTATAGTAATCAGGGCGGTAGCCATATAAAGAAAAGGTAAGATTCTCTTAAAAAAGACCAGGTTATGATCTGCAAGGACGATAAAGATGGTCCCCAATTGGGTCACTGTCGTAATCTTACTGAGTACGGATGGATGAATTTCAACTCCACCTTGAAACAGAAAAAGTATCAAGACACCAAATACAATTATCATATCCCGGCTGATCACGGTTACCGCCAGCCATCCCGGCAGAAATCCTATGACCGCAAGAGTTACATAAGCCGATGTTAGGAGAAGTTTATCGGCAATAGGGTCCAAAATTGCTCCGATGCGGGTCTTTTGCCTCATACATCTCGCTATCAGCCCATCCAGCCCGTCGGTTATTCCTGCTATAGTGAAAACAATCAAGGCCTCCCAAAACTTACTGTTTATGAGCAGTATCACCAGCAGCGGCGTCAGTATAATCCGTATGAGTGTCAGTAAATTAGGTAAATTCAATTTTCAGACCTTTCAAGATCCAATTTCTTGCCAGATCATTGGAAGATCCATTATGCTTTCAGGGTGATACCACCTGATTCCGGGATCGGCTCTGAACCATGTAATCTGACGTTTTGCATAACGGCGCGTATCCCTTTTCATTTGGCTTACGGCCTTTTCAAAGGACACTTCTCCTTTGAAAAAACGGATAATATGCCGATATCCAAGGGACTGCAAGGGTTTTAAGTGGTGTGAATATCCTTTATTCAACAAGGACTCAACTTCCTCCAGGAGCCCGCTGTTCAACATAGCGTAAACACGTGAATCAATTAGCTTATAAAGCTCTTCTCTGGGCCTTATAAGCCCTATCTTTGTGCACAACATTTTCCGACCGGAAGTGCCTTTATGTCTCCGCTGCCATATTGATATAGGTTCCCCGGTCCGGTAATAGACCTCAAGCGCCCTTATGACTCTGAACGTATCATTCGGATGGAGCCTGTCTGCTGTTTCCGGGTCCGCATGGGCGAGGAGGTCATAAAGCGCCCTTTCCCCCTGATCTGCTGAGACCTTACGCAATGTTTTCCTTACCGTTGGATCGCGCCCGGGACACGAGGCCAGCCCATCAAGCAGGGATCTAAGATAGAGTCCGCTGCCACCGACCAGCAAGGGCACCTTTCCTCTTGCCTTTATGGCCCTGATGACGCCCGATGCCTTATGCACAAAGTCCGCGGCATCAAAGGGCTCATCAGGATCTGCAACGTCAATCAGGTGATGGTGGACCTGCTTTTGTTCCTCAGGGCCGGGCTTTGCGGTTCCGATATCAAGTCCCCTGAATACCTGTACTGAATCCACATTTATGATCTCGGCGTGGATCTCTTTTGCAAGACGAATAGACAGGGCCGTCTTTCCCACAGCAGTCGGGCCAACAAGGGCCACCAGTGGGAAATTGGTTATTGATGAATTGGGGAATTTGGTCATCGTTTTCGCCCAAATCGCCGCTCTATCTCGTTGAATCCCAAAACCTGGGAAACAGGTCTTCCGTGGGGACAGTGAGTTACCTTTTCGGAAACCAGTTCTTTGAGTAATGCATCCATCTCTTGTAACTCGAGATGGTGATTCGCCTTTATTGCGGAATGACAGGCCATAGATGCCAGAAGGTCATGAACCAGGCCTTTTACATCCTGTTCTGGAAAATTGATAATACGGTCTATCAGCTCACTTGCCAGTTGGCTGGTCTTAGAGTATGAGGCTATGAAATCAGGGACCGCTCTGACAGCAATCTGTGAATGCCCAAAGGGCTCGATTACCACTCCTAATCGGTTTAGTATGGGACAAATTTCCGGTAGTTTTGCAATATCTTCCGGGTTTCTTTCCAGGACTTCAGGGAATACAAGCGGTTGGGCATCCAGGGCGTCAGTTTGTGCGATCTGCCTGTTCAGTTTCTTAAAAATAAGGGCCTCGTGAGCTGCATGCTGGTCTATAAGCACAAGGCCATGCGGTCCTTCCGCCAGTATATAACTCTTTGCCAACTGCCCCAAAACACGAAAGTCACGCCATAAGTCTGCTCCATCAGACCCTTGGACATATTGGTTCTGATCCGGTAATGCCTGATGTACTGTGCCGGCAGTCAGGAGGGGTTTCTGATTTTTCCCGGACGAAGAAGATTTTGCGTAATTGGAGCGTGCCTCTGAGACCTGAAAGGTATCAGAGAGAATATCCAGTTTCCGTTGATCAATTGAAGGCCCTGTTTCTTTTGATCTTTCCTGGGTTTTTTCAAAAGGCGAGGCTATTAACTTTATGCCTTCAAGCGCCCTTTGTACGGAATGGTAAACAATCCGGTATATTGCGTCTGGGTTGCGGAAACGGACTTCTTGCTTGGCAGGATGCACATTTATGTCTACCTGATCCGGACGGACCTCCAGAAACAATGCCCCCACGGGGTATGAATTCTTCATCATGAAGCCCCTGAAGGCCTGATTAAGCGCCTTCCACAACAATCTGCTGTTTATGGGTCTTTGATTCAAGAAAAAGTAAAATGACCTAGAGGATGCCCTTGCCTCCTCTGGCGGCGTCACATAACCTGAAACCATGATTTCCTGGAATCTGCCTTCGACAGGCAGCATCTGGGGAACAAGTTGATCCCCTATAAGGGGCCATAGGCGCTCTGGACCCTGGCAACCGGGACGGGACCGGAATATTTCCCTTCCATCACTCAGGAGTTCAAAAAGGATCTCAGGAAAACTTACTGACAGTGTACGTACTATTTGGGAAATATGCCCCAGCTCCGTCTGACGTCTTTTGAGGAAACTGCGTCTTGCCGGTATCTCCAGGAAAAGGTCCTGTACCTCCACTTTAGTTCCTGAGGGGCATCCTGCGGCCACTGTCTTTTTGTCTCTTCCGAAGTCCACTTTCACCTGCCACCCTTCGATATTGTCATAAGGCCTGGAAGTTATGGACAGCCTGGAAACAGCTCCGATACTGGAAAGGGCCTCACCCCTGAAACCCATGCTGCCTATATCATACAGATCGGCTTCATCTATGATTTTGCTGGTTGCGTGGCGCTCAACCGCCAGATCGATATCTTCTTTTTCCAAGCCGATGCCGTCGTCTGTAACCCTTATGAGGTGTTTACCGCCATCTTCCAGCTCTATACGGATACGTTTCGCCTCTGCATCTATAGAATTTTCCAGGAGCTCCTTTACTATCGAAGCAGGCCTTTCCACTACTTCACCTGCCGCGATTTGATTGGCTATATGGGGAGGAAGGATATGTATTTTTGACACAATGATTCCTGTTTACCGTATTTGTTAATTAAATAGAAAACATAATCCACCAGTTTTACTGGTGGGTCCCAGCTTTGCTATGCAGGTAACATAGTGGTGACTAAAATTGAATACCTTCTTACACTCCGAGAGGGTGGCCCGAAGGGTAATAGAAGGAGGTATTCAATGAGTGATTTTCAGAAATTAGCACATGCAGTTTGGCAGTGCAAATACCATATAATTTGGTTGGGAACTGCCCAGGATCTCCGAGATTTTTTTTGAACCTCGATAATGGTCTCAGCTTGCCTGAGTTTTTTGTTCAGCCTTTTATTCCCACGTTCCAACCGGGCAACTGACCTGGTAAGCGGGTTGACCTCCCCGGCCTTACGACCCCGCTTCTTGGGAGCAAGACCCTGCAATTCCCCTTTTTCTCGTTGCCTGCTCCATGTACATATGTTGGAGTGATAAAGGCCTTCCCGGCGAAGAAGAGCCCCTTTTTCCCTTGGCTGACTGCAGTCATCAAATTCTTTCAGGATGCGGAGTTTGTATGCAGCAGTGAAACAACGTCTCGGTTTCTTCTCGCAAACCTCAGGATCAGGTCTGTTTACATTATCTCC
>DQXT01000123.1 GCA_011042225.1 Deltaproteobacteria bacterium
GGGCTGGGTCTTGCCATTGTCAAACATGTCGCCCAAGTCCATGGCGGTCACGTATCCGTTCAGAGCACTCCGGGAAAGGGCAGCGTTTTTGCGTTACATTTACCCAAACCATCTGCATGAGATTCAAGCTGATGATTTGCGAGTTTTCCCCGTATCCCGGTTAAAAGGATAGGAAGGGACTACTTTAGTACTCAACTAATCAACAATAAAGACATAATTGCTATGGGGTACCCGTTAACCAAGGACCAATATATGTTCCTTTTCATCATCTTATTGTCTTTCCTCGATTGCATGTAAAACCTATTTCCCATTCATCCATCTCAGAAGATCCATCAAGAGTTCAGTATTTGGATTATGATCTCTAATAAATTTGAAACGGAACAAGATTACGCCCAACAAAAATAGAAGTCCGAAAACTACAAGGACTAACTCCTTCAATCTATTATTCTCTCATGACTTCGTAATCCGTTTTAAACGTCTGAGAATCCGCTATATTGCCTTTTCAGGATGTGGATTACAAGTAAAAATATCTGTTATTTTTAGTCCCTATATTGTGGCCCTTACAGGGACCATAAGGTCTATCGCCCGGAAAGCCTTCAACGGTCTCAATCTGTTTCGGGACTATACTGACCTCACAATCGGGGAAAGTCGCATAAAGCAGACCTAATAAACCGTGATCCGGCCCTGATTCATTTGCTAAAATCACTATTTTCTTCACCGGTGTTTACCTCTCAAATGATTCCTGAATTCGTTACAAGACATGAGTTGAGATCACTAGTGTTGTTTTCTAATGATCTTGACTTTTTAAGTCTGAAGTTTAACCTATTGTTGGCCTTTTCTTCCTATGATTAGCTTTGCCACGTTCAGCAATAGCTCTTTGATTTCAAAGGGTTTGGAAATATAATAATAGGAAACTGCTCGAAACCGACAGGGAGGAAACGCGTGAGGAAAGGCACCCCCCTGCCGGTATTGTTCAATTAGTTTATCTCACTTCAAGTCAGTTGTACTAGAGTGTCAACAAAAATCCCCAGAAGTATCCAGATGCATCCATACCCATGGTGACGATATTGGTACCGGCCGGGACAGCCATAACAAACCCCGCATAAAATCCGTGAGGCCATGACATGCCGCTGGCCGAGGCAATGTTTTCATAGATCGAGTGTGTCTGACTGCGTTTCCAGGGCTGCATATCCGATAATGAACGAATTTGCGTGTTCTCGCCTATAGTATAAATGCTTCCGTCGGGCAGCATTAAACCGCAATAGATATCCATGGGGCTGGCAAATGTGTGCAGACCTACGCGTATGTCCAGCTCACCACGATCCATGCACCCGAAACTGATTGGCCTGGACAACCCGGGATTTGCCGAAGTATAAGGATAGTTCTGCGGATAATACCAGTATTCATGGAAGCCTGTGGGAACAGGTATCCTGGGGAGATTGCCTCCGAAGCTGGTCCAACCCTTGGTCCAGTCATACTCAGAGTCGAATGCCCCTATGAAATCCGCATTTTCCACGAAAAATCCATCCGCAGGAACGACAGCGGCCCCGGCAAACACGGGGGAAAACATGTCCGGCCTGAGATCGGGACTCTGGAAAGAGGTGCTTGTCAGCACTGGATCAACGATTCGATTATAGGACATTATGGACGTAATAAAGTCCTCCGTCGTAACGGTGGGCGTATACCCTTCTTCATCACTTTCGTCCGCATTGAAGTTCTGTCTGTCCAGGTTGTCATAGAATATGCAGCTATCAATAACCAGATTCCCTGTATTGATCCCGGCAAAAGTGGCCTCATTATCCAGGTCCACGGCCGCCTTTTGAAAACCGGTTACTATAGAGTTCTTTAAAGTAATTGCGCTCCCCCGCCGGAGCAATATACCTTCGCCGCCGCCATCCGGAATATTTGCATTGCCTACCAGGGTCATGTTGTAGATAGTCGGATGGGATACTGGCTGGGCGCTGTTATCTGCCTTCAGGTTATCCCCCTCGATACCGCGGTCACCGTCATCGTCTGCCTTATGGGCCACAATGAACTGTGCCTTGCCGGTATAGCCGTTGGTCCAGTCAAAGTGGTCGTCGGCACAGCCGCTGTTCAGGATATTTCTTGCATTGACCGTACCACCGAAAAACTCGATACCGTCGTCGCTGTTCATGTGGCACTGTACATACTCTATGATGGTTCCGTCACCTACCCCCTGGAGAGTCAAGGCGTTCCACTCGTTTTCTCCGTCCATTCTGTACCCGCCATACTCAATCCTGACGTAGCGAAGGATGCCGCTGCTGTCATGAGGATCGCAACCGCCGTATTCGCCCATACCTGCCTCACCCACCGCGTTCGGTGGATTACCGGGACAGCTGAATGACCCTGCATTATTGATAGGGGCATAGCCATTGATAGATACTCCACCCCAGTCCATTCTGGCCGGGGAAATCGAGTTACTGGTAAACACGATGGGCTCCTCAGGGGTCCCTATGGCCATGATCTTGGCCCCCCGCTCAATGACCAGGGCAGTTGTGGGATTACCGTAAACCTTAACTCCAGGGCTGATGGTGAGGACCGCCGGGGCCTTAACACTTACGACCCCTGTAAGCAGAACGTCTTCTCCCCAGGTAGTGTTCGTAGTAATGTCACCCTGGACATCCAATGCCAGTGCGGTTCCGGCCCACATAATACCAAGGGCCAAAATAAATCCCTGGATCGTCTTTAAGGGCCAATGATAAATCGTTTTTCTTAACATTCAAAAAGACCTCCTGTGTAATTTCCCTTATTTTGACTGACATTTGTGACAGTTTGATTACAGTTCTATTACAGTTTCCTTAAATTCTTCTAAAAATGCTTTGAAAGGCCAAAAGAGACCGAGACCCCTTCCTTGTATCTGCGGTAAGTCTTGCCTCCCTGAGTGAACTCGATCTCCTCATCCAGCAGGTTCTTGGCGGCCAATCTGAGTTTCCATGTACCTAGACGCTTTTCAGCAACGAAGTCCAGCCATTCGGTTGCCTCTTCATAAATATCGGGCAGGCCGTAAGCAGCCCCGACATCCAGTCGCTTCCCGACATAATTGTAAAGAAGTCTGAGGGTTATACCAAAATCCGGATCTGTGTAATCAAGTACCACATTGGCCAGGTTGTCTGACTGACCGTGCATGGAACGCTCAGCATTAGTCATTATGGAGGTCATGTCAGGTCCCAGTTTTACTTCCGAATCAGTATAGGTATAATTTATGTTGAGCATCAGGTTATCGAGAAAGGAATGCAGGAAACCCAGACGCTTTCGCACCTCAAGTTCAAGACCTGTAACTTCGCCATCGCCTGCATTGATATAGTAACGGCGCATGCCTGCGGAAGTAGGCTGTTGAACGATCTCTATGGGCTGGCTGATGTCTTTGTAAAAGCAGCTTGCCGCCACGAGCTCGTCGGCACCGATGAACCATTCCCAGCGGATATCGTAGTTGTCAAGTTCGGCAGTCACGAGATCTGGATTGCCTACTACGGACTCGGTCTCTGTCACATCGATATACTCAAAAGAGGCGAGTTCACGAAACTGCGGCCGGTTAACCGTCTCCGAGTAGCTGAGACGTAGATTCATACTGTCGGTAAGAGAATAAACAAAACTCGCCGCAGGGAAGGTATCGTCATCGTTGAGGGTAGCCCTGTCTTCGGTTCCACTCTGAAATGTATAGGGACTAAGCGTGGCCACCTCCAGGTCGTCGGCCTCTACACGTAAGCCTGCTATAACTCTCAGGCGGTCGAGCAAAGTGAAATCCAGCATCCCGTATGCCGCCTCATTCCGCTCTGTAGCGTCATATTTGTCAGTAGGCCTGGTAACTTCCCTGAGGAGGAAACCGCCCTGTTCTCTGAAATGTTCCGGTGCGAAGAGCGTTTCCGCATCGGCAAAAATATCAAAATCCAGTTGCCCCGGTCCCCTAGTTATACAAAAGCGGCGGTAGTTGAACTCCCGCTCCCGCCAGTAATAGGAAATTCCTGTCTTGAGGGCGATTGGAAATCGGAAAAGATCAGACCCGTCAAGCTTCCAGTCAATACCGAAGTCATAACGGTCTTCGTCCAGATCTGCAAAATACCGGGTTCCACTCTGGGTGGAGTCCAGCCATGCAAGGGTGGTTTCAGACTCACTGTCCCACCAGTATTGCACCTCCCTCTGGTCAGGCTCTTCCAGTTGGGCCTTGCTGTAACCTATTTGCCATTGCACATCGCTATTTAAACCATCGAAATAGTGATCTCCGCGCAACTCACCCTGATATAAATCATTCTCCGACCATTTAAGACGTCGATCGTAGATATCATCGCCCCAGGTCTCATGGTATCCCGCATATTCGCGAACAGAGTCTGTGGCCTTTCGGTTATAAAAATTTTTGAAAGCAACCTTGTGGTAAGGGCTGAACTCAAATCCGAAGTTGAGCAATCCGCCCCAATTAACCTTCTCCTCGTAAGTGTCGAAATCAAAGTCTGCGTATACATTCTGCCGGCCCTGGTAGCCAAGGCTGTACCAGGTCCGCTGCTCGCTGGTCTTGGTCTGATACTCGTGCTTGTAATTGAAGGTTCCGAGATAGCCGAATTTGCCCAGCTTATCGCCAATCATAAATCCCAGACCGATCGGTGGATCCGCAGTCTCGGTCCTGGCGTTCCAGATATCCTTGAACGAACGGCCAAATTCAGTAATCTCCTCCGGGGTATAACCTCCAGTACCCAGAACCCCAGTGGGTTCAATAAAATCAGAAGGGATTACATCCGGTATATCCCTGCACCCGTTATCAAAACCCATCCAGTCTTTGCCGCCCCCCCTGTAGGTCTTGAAATCGCGACCGGTGGTCTGGTCATTATATCCCGTGGAGAGCGAGGCCTTTAACTGAAAGCCATCGGGATGATCCCTGGTCTCAATCTGGACCAGACCACCGGAAAATTCACCCGGCATGTCAGGGGTATAGGACTTGACTACATTGATAGACTTGATTGTTTCGCTGGGGAAGAGATCCATTGGGACAATCTTCTTTTCGGGTTCCGGCGACGGAAGGCGAAGACCATTGAGGGTAGCCTTGGCGTACCGATCTCCCAGGCCCCTGACATAAACATACTTATCCTTTACCAAAGAGACTCCGGTTACCTTGGTGAGGATCTCGGCGGCGTCGGAGGCCGGGAGCTTGGCAATGGCCTCGGCACTTATCCTGTCTGTAACCCCGGCGGCCTTTTTTCTGAGAAGAATCTGAGTGGCCTCAGAAGCCCGTTCAGCCGACTCAACTACCTCGACCACGGCCATCTCGCCTTCCTGGGGAGTGAGAGCAACTTCAATGGTCCGAATCTCGCCAGGTTTTATGGCAATATTTTTCAACTCCCTGGAATTGAACATGGGATAAAAGACGCGCACATCATATTTGCCTTCAGGCAGTTTCAGGCTGAAGCGGCCGTCCAGATCCGTAAAGCACTTCTTCCCCAAGGGTTGGACCTCAATCCCGGCATCGATCAGACCCTCTCCGGAATCCCTGTCTACAATCAGGCCTGACAAAACGCCATCGTCCGCGAGCACATCACCTGCCAGGCCCAAACTGCTATAGAGCATAAAAAACAGCATTACTGCACATGTAATCAAACGAAATCCTGTTGTGATCAAAGGTTTCTCCCTTTAAAAAATCTCTCAGCCCTGTCGTTTCAAAAGTCCAATCGAAATTTCACCATGGCGGTCATCCAGGTATTCACCGGTTCTTCTTCCACGATCCCTGGCTGAAACTTCCATTTCTTTACCGCATCCATGGCCGCCTTTTCAAAATATCCAGCAGGCTTGGCCTTTAACACCGAAACATTTTCCACTGTGCCCGCTGTCGTCACCTTGAATTTGACTACCACCACCCCCTCAATATTCTTTTGCTTGGCCGCAGCGGGATAGACCGGACGGATGCGGTTGATGACCTGGGGCAGTTTATCTACCTGTCCGATGTCAAATTCTGTCTGTGGCGGAGCAGGAGGGGTAAATGCCATTGTGCCGAACTCCATACTTCCACTGGCCGCATCGAACTCGGGTATTTCAAATTCCATCTGCGGTGGCCGGGCTGGGGTCTCGTGCAAAGAACCGGTGGCTATAGCCTCGGGGGGTGGAATTCGGGGCATTTCCTTGGGCTTGGGCAGCTCTTGTTTTTCCTGCATGGGTTTCGCCCGCTCCCGTATACTGCTGGTCTGGATCTTAAAGGTCTCAATATGCTGGCCGGCCTTTTTATCCAGAGAGACCTCGGACAAAAAGGGAATGAACAAAAAAATCAGCACATTGATTCCTACCGCCGCTCCTGCTGCAATGGCAATGTCAAGCCATCGGACATGTCCAGGTCCATGAGAACTGTTTATTGTTTGAACCATTTTGGGAATCCCGGTCTCTCGATTCCGTTTCTGCCTGCTATACTTCGGATTTGGCGGCCATACTGAGATTCTTGACTCCTGCCAGTCGACAGGCATCCAGGACTTGGATCACCACGCCGCTCTGGCTCTTCTTGTCCGCAGCGATCACAACCGATCCGGTGGGGTTCTCCATGAGGAACCGTTCCATATAGGACTGAACGGAACGTACATCGATAGGTCTCCCTTCGATGTACACAATATTGTCTGAGGTAACTCCGATGACCAGATTGGTGCTGGTCTTCTGCTGTGCCGTTTTTGCCACCGGCCTCTCGATATCTACCCCGGACTCCTTCACAAAGCTCGTAGTCACGACAAAGAAAATAAGCAGTATAAAGATCATATCGATAAGCGGGGACATGTTAAGAGCAACCTCTCCCCGTTTCCTCGACCATTGCATACGAATGCCTTGCATTCTACCTTCCTAATTGGTATCAGACCCTGGATCTTCTCTGCCGGCGGTTACCAGTGCCCGCATAAAGAGATCCATTCTATTCTTGACGCCTTCGACCTTACGCCGAAGCAAATTACCGATGATCAGTCCAGGGACTGCCACCACCAGTCCGGTCTGAGTAGTGACGAGGGCCTCTGAAATGCCCGACGCCATAGCCCTGGCGTTTCCAGTCCCAAATCCGGAAATGACATCGAAAGTCGTTATCATTCCGCCAACCGTTCCCAGAAGGCCCAGCAGCGGAGCTATCCCAGCCAGGACCAGTATGGCCTTTACGGATCCGTCCACCCTGGTTACGATTCCCCTGGTAAGTTGTTTCATAAGCTCAAAATCATCGCCGCCACCCCTGCTTCTCAGGCTCAAAAAGTTCCTCATAACGGCACGCTGCCACTCAGCCCCGATAAGCTCGTTTCGGGCCAGAGAAGAAAGGCACTCTGCCATTCCCTGCTCTTCGCGCCTACTGGTGACCAACTCCTTTGATTTTCTGATAATCAGGGTCCAGAGGACCAAAGACACTAAAAGCAAGGGGTACATCACCCCACCGCCACTCCCGAAAAAATTAACGGCCTGTTTAATGGTGTCTGAGAGCAGGATCAAGTCGAAGTCTCTTTCGGAAGGATCTTTCCGAATTTCAAAATGGTCAACGTAAATGCCGTAGCCTTTTCCTCCATATCGCCTACAATCAATTCCACTCGGCGCTCAAAGAAGTGATGGATAAACATCACTGGTATGGCTACCGCGAGCCCAAGCTCCGTGGTAATCAGTGCCTCTGAAATTCCACCGGCCATTAGCTTTGGATCACCAGTCCCAAAAATAGTTATCACATGGAATGTATTTATCATTCCGGAAACTGTCCCCAAGAGCCCGAGAAGCGGTGCTACCGCAGCCAGCATGCCGAGTGTGGGTATAAACCTCTCGAACCTGGGCAGGAGGCGAAGAATGGCCTCCTGAAGCGAACTCTCAAAGACCTCCTGAGTGGCGCCTATTTGATCCAGTCCACTGCTCAAGACCTGACACGTGGGGTGATTCTTTTTCTCCAGGCAATAGCGCTTGCATTCATCGATCCGATCATTCTCCACCAGGGACGTAACATCTTCTATGATTTGATCGGAGTCAGTCCGAATACGGAGGAAAAAATAGAGACGTTCGAGCGAAAAAACTATTGCTATCAGTCCAATACCGAAGATAGGCCAGACCAGAAGCCCCCCTGAGTCTATCCACTCTCGAAAACCCTTCTTCTGTGTCAATTCCATAAACACTGCTCCGCCGGAGATATCCACAGGTACATGATCAGCATCTCCCTTGATAAATTCCTTGAGCGACCTGCGAAGCCCGAATCCAAGATCTGCGGGTACAGCAGCCAGACCCCCGCTGTTCATGGTTTTTAGGTATCCTGCCGCGTCTCCGCTTTGGTATAAGGCCCCGATGCCTCCGATGTGCACTATATCGCCCTCTGTAGAATGTCCCTTTACATCCACGAATTCCCCTCGATGTTTATGTATAGAGGCAGACTGGTCGGCATACCTCTGAAACAGTGACACCTCAGATCGAATCTCGTCCATGCCTGGAAAGTGTTTTTTCTCGATAATACTATTCAGAACTGATCTCGGTTCCTCAAAACTTGAACCAAGAGGACTACCCTTTAAGAGCTCTTGAGCCTCTTTAGCTGCGCCGACCACTGTACCCTGCACTGTTTTTATCTCTTCCTGTTCGGACTTGAGGCCCTCTGTCAACTGGCTTTCCCGTTCAAGCAGCTCTTGGTAGTGAGATTGAAGACTGGATAGCTCCTTTTGCTCGGTTGATACCATTGCTTTAAGTTCAGCCACGGCCTTTTGCAGGGTAGTTTTGTCCTGCTTTACCAGTTCCTGTACTAATTCTGCCCGGGAAAGAGATTTGGCACTGCTTGCCTCGAGTTCCTGTACCACCGCCTTCCAGGCATTGTCGCTTTGTTCGACAGCACCAGATGGAGATGCCATTATGACGGCACACATTATCGCTATACCAGTCCAGTATGGGAAATTACAAAAGTCTTGCATTGATTGAACGCACCTCTTTAAAAAAAATTACCGGGTCGGACCTATGGGAAGATCCACCAGCTCAGCCGCCCGTTTCTGCTGAATAATCTCGGTGGTCCGAAGAATATCCGGCAGATAGTCGTCCGAGACGGGTTGCCAGCTCTGTGACACCTCATCCCATTTACCGGCCTGCTTGCGATCGTTTGTGGTATAAAATATCCCCACTCTTCCTACGCGTGTCATGGTTACCAGAGTTGGCTCGCCATTGAGAACGAGTTTTGTTTCTTCGATCCCTACTGAATTTCCATATCCTGCCTCTACCCGGAGTGCCTCCAGCACCCGTCTCAATCGTTCGCCCAAATTCAAGCTGGGGTCCAGCAATGACTTTTCCAGAAACGCAATCCGCCT
This sequence comes from Deltaproteobacteria bacterium, assembly GCA_011042225.1. Lineage (GTDB taxonomy): Bacteria > Desulfobacterota > Dissulfuribacteria > Dissulfuribacterales > UBA3076 > UBA3076. The sequence continues at coordinate 9,273 of DQXT01000123.1, forward strand.
TGATCTCTCCTCATCAAGAAACGGGGCATCAGATACAATCCGATCCTTCAAGTCCGAGACGACCTGGCTGAGATAAGGCTCCAGTTCCATGCGCATCCTGGCAAGCTTTTCCTTCTGGGTCTTGAGATCATTGACCTCTTCCGCCTTCTGATATACATAAGCCTTATACTTGTGGTTTTGGAAGCGGTTCCAGTCGAGACGGGTCTTCAGATCCAGCAAATCATTTATGATAGCTTCTTTCTCAACAGACCATTTCTCCACTTCTTTCTGGGCGGCCACTTCTTCCTGAATGGCCTTCGTTAAAGTCTTTTCTATGCCTCCTACATCTTCGGCAAACACCGGAGCATAAAACATCAGGCCGAACCATATTAAGACAATAAAAATTTCGCTTTTCCTCATTAAAAACATCCTTTTATTAGACTCAGGAAATCAGGAATGTGATTCTGGAACGGTATCCGTAGCCGAGGCAATCACATTGGTTTTGGCTGCCATAAGGCCGGTAATGATTTCCAGAGCGCCTTCGGCCTGATTCCGGTACCGTTTTGAGGCCCTGGCCACCTTAAATGAAGACTGGGCCAGATCCCAATCCTGAAGGTGCCATGCTGCATAACCTTTCATGAGATAAAGAGATGGATCATCAAACCCATACTGGTTGACTGCCTGCTCCACAAGGGCGACCATCTCATGAAACTCGCAGGATTTATACAGAAGAGAGATCATCTCTTTTACCAGGACTTCACTGGGAACTTCATGCAGGACGATCCTGTAAAGACGGAGCGCATCATTCTGCATGTATCCTCTGGCATAGAGCCGCGCAATTTGAAGGAGCTGCTTTGTATCCTGATCCGTGCCATAGGCCTTGGTTAAGATCTCAGCTGCCTTAAGCGGAACTCCCAGATATGAATAGAGAGAAGCCAGACCTTCAAGCTCCGATTTTGACGGATCCTTCAGGTGATAGGCTATTTCCAGACTTACCACCGAGTCCTGATAATTGCCCTGGTTTATGCTTACATGGGCCATAAGCTTCCAGAACTTTGCATCATTTGGTTCCTGCTGTACCAATTTTTTGAGTACTTTGATTGCATTATCCCAGTTCTTCAGCTTTACATCCGTAAAGACCAGAAGTTCTACCCACTCTTTTCTGGGACTTTCTGCCTGGGCCATAAGGGTATCCAGGACACCCTTTGCCTCCCGATAGAGTTCGCCTTGATAATAGCAGGCCCCAGCCCTGTACAGCAGATCAGGATCTTTCTCTTCCCTGCACTTAAAGGCCTTGATAAAGGACTCGGCGGCCTCTTTATATGCCTCCTGCATATACAAGGCAGTGGCATAATTTACCAAAAGATCAGGGTCCTGCGGTCTAATGTCCAGCGCTTTCTTATAGGCATCTCCGGCCCTCTCTGCATTATTCAACTGGAAACAGCCGTTGCCCAGAAGCATGTATAACTGATAAGGCACATCCGTGTGATCTTTACTGATAAACTGTTCCAGCAAATCAACACATTGCTGAGCGTTTCCTCGATCGAGACTCGCTTTGGCTTTATATATAACCTTTGTTTCCCGATAAGAGAGCGGCCGTTCACCAGCAGAGAGCAAAGATCCGGACAGTAACATCAGTGATCCTAGCGCAACCCCTGTAAGCAGTTTTCTAAAACGGTACATTGTGATGATCAGCCTCATGACAAACCCCTCCTTTTGTCGACTGAGATCAGCAGACGCAAAAAACCAGACCCCGGACAGGCTAAAACTCTCCATGCCCCGATTAGCCGAAGAAGCTAACAGAGAAATGTGACGGTATTATGACAATTCTATGAAAATTCTGTGACGAAAGAATTCAGATCTTTCTAAAAAGAAAATACAATGCCAAGGGGCACATCAAATTAAAAATAAGAAATCTAAACAGAAAAATAACAATATATTAACAGTTTCTTAAAATTAGCTGAATATATAGGCATTATGAGTTATTTGGTTTAATACATGGTATTGCGTACGGGAAAGTGCCTAAAAAGCCTTGAAAAAAAAGCGCGTTCTCATAATAGAAGATGAACGAGATATCGCGGATTTGATCTCCTATAATCTCGAACGGGCGAGGTTCGACAGCCTTATTTTGTCATCCGGGCGCAAGATAATTCCCCAGGCCAGAGAATATAAACCTAATCTGATTTTGCTTGATCTGATGCTACCGGATTTGGATGGTCTGGAAGTCTGTAAACAGCTCAAAAAAGATAAGGATCTCTCCAATGTCCCTATAATAATGGTAACGGCAATGGGAGATGAAACCGACAGAATATTGGGGCTGGAACTGGGAGCGGATGATTATATAGTAAAACCCTTTAGCACCAGAGAACTGGTCTTGAGGGTTAAGGCGGTGTTATTAAGGGTGTATCCAGATGAAACCGCATTGACCGATACAATATTACAAATTGGGCCGGTTGAGTTGGATTCTCTTAAACACAGGGTTCACGTAGAGCGGACACGAGTAAAACTCACAATGACTGAATTTCGCCTTCTTCATGAGCTGATGTCTCATGCCGGTATGGTAAGAACGCGTGAGATCCTTCTGGAAAATGTGTAGGGCTATTCATTCAGTGGTTACTAAGAACTATTGATACCCATATTAGACGCCTGAGAAAAAACTCGGCACCGCCTCCTCTTACATTGAAACCGTGAGAGGCCTGGGATATTTATTTAAAGAAGGCATCTGACTTCTTTTCTTTCCATTATCTCAAATGGGTAATATTGGCATATACGAGCTTATCAGAAATTGACAAAATCGAGAAAATTTCAATGTTGAAGTCAGTCGGAACGCGGATGCTATAAACGTAAATAGCTATAATTAGCAAAATCCCGAGTTGATTTCGGCGGCAATTGCATGCAACATGTCTTTATGAAAACCTTGAAACTATTGTCGGTCTTTATCCTGATCGGATTGATTTCCTCAACCCTCTGTGTCAATGTAAGTGAGACACCTACCCCTTGAGAAATTAGTGTATAAGGGCGGGTCAGAGATCCTGGGCATTTCTCAACCAGAGGACGTCGAGAAGAGCTGATGAGCGCTGTTACCGAGTTGAGTAATTATGTTGGGAAAAAGTCGGCCTGTGAGGCTTTGAGCATTCCGCGCGCCACGTATTACCGGCATAGTGAGAAGCAAGGAGATGCCGGTGAGAACAAGAGGCTGGTCCATCCTCTTGCCCTGGCAGAATATGAGCATAAGCAGGTCCTTGATGAACTCCATTCCGAACGGTTCCGGGACGGTTCTCCATCGGAAGTCTATGCGACCCTGCCGGATGAGGGCACCTATCTGTGCTCCATCCGTACCATGTACCGCATCTTGGACAAACACAACGAGGTCAAGGAACGCAGGAAGCAGGTCAATCGGCCCCATTATGAGAAACCGGAACTTTTGGCTACTGCACCAAATCAGGTCTGGTCATGGGATATCACCAAACTGAAAGGGCCTGTGAAATGGACCTATTTCTATCTGTACGTCATTCTCGATATCTTCAGCCGTTACGTAGTCGGCTGGATGGTTGCCCACCGGGAACAGGCAGCATTGGCCAAACGTCTGATTGAGGAGACATGCTGCAAACAGGATATTTCCCGGAACGAACTGACCATCCATGCTGACCGTTTTCAATAAATTTCCAAACCGCTTCAAGGGGCACATGCCAAAATCCATGCCCCTGCCTGCAGCGGCATGGATCAACAAACCAAATGATATTGTACACCTGCCTGTGTGCAGGCCTGATAAGGCCGAACCCGGGCAGGCAAGTCCCCCCGGCGGGGGGATTTAGGGGGTATACCTTTATGTTCCAGAAAAA
>DQXT01000072.1 GCA_011042225.1 Deltaproteobacteria bacterium
AAAAAGGGTCTGTTGCTTCTGTTCAAGCAGCCGTTTGGTAATAGCGTCCTTTTGCGCTGTGAAGCCGGCAATATCCGCCTCTTTCTTTTCCTTGAAGGCCAAGACGTAAAAAGTATTTCCGCTTTCAGCTATCTCATCAGGACAGACCTTCCCTTCATATAACAAAAGTCCGATCTGGACAACAGCCGGAGGAAGATCTGCTTTTGCGGTCCTGTCTGTCCGTTTAAAAAGACCTGTCTGCTGGATTTTCAGCCCCTCTTCTCTTGCCGCAGTCTCAAGACCCTGTTTCTTTGCCGCCCCAAGCAGTTCTTCCGCCTTCAAACGGCACAGTTCTTTTGCCTTTTCCCTGATGCAATCTTCTTTGACCTGTTGTCTGACCTCTTCCATAGAGGGCAGGTAAGGTGCTTTTTTCTCAAGCACTTCGGTTATAAGTATACCCTGATGTATCTGGAGCAAGGAACTCAACTCCCCGGAATTTAAGGCAAACAAGGTCTGCAACAGTTCCGGATCCCCCCCTATTACAGAGGGCGGTTTCTTTTGGCTGAAGAATTCAGTGGTTTTCAGCTCGATGTCATCATGTTGTTCTGCATAGTCGCTAAGGCTTCCTAGTTCAATTATCTCGTCATAGGCATCATTAGCCCGATCCCATATCATGCTTTTGACTTTTTGGTCTTTGAGCCTGGTGGCGATAGATTTCTTTACTTCGCTCAGGGGTTTTACCCTATCCGGTTCTATCTCCTCAAGCTCGATTATGTGCCAGCCGAAACGGGTAAGAACCGCCCTGCTTATTTCCCCTTCCTTCATGGAGAATACCGCTTCTTCAAAGGGTTTTACCATCATGCCTTTACTGAAAAAACCCAGCTCTCCGCCCTTATCCGCACTCCCGGTATCCTCAGAATTCTCCCTGGCGAGCTCTGCAAAGTCTTTACCCTTCTCTATCTCCGCGCGAATTTTCTGCGCTTTCTTTCTGATTTCTTCTACCTTATCTTCATCAGCGCCCTCTGGTATCTTGAGCAATATATGTCTTGCACGCCTGCGTTCCTTGACCGCATATTCATCCTTATGGTCCTTATAGTAGGCCTCTATCTCCGGATCCGTCACATTGGCATCGTTGATATCAGACCCCTCAAAAACAAGGTAACGCAGCTTAATCTGAGGTTCCGTCATATAATTTTCACTATGTGATTCGTACCAAAAGGTCAGATCCTGTTCCGTAGCATTAACTTCCGTCTCGCACTCTGAGATGTCGATCGAAACATAGGCAAGGTTGATCTCCTCATTTTCGAACATATAATGGTCCCTTGCCTCTGCCTCAGTCACATCGAGTCCAGCAGACAGAAGGTCCTTCACCCTGTCTGTGAGCACCTGCTGCCTGACCTGTTTTTCAAAGGCGGGTGGTGTCAAACGAACCCCGCCTAGAGTTCTTTCATAAATTTCTCGATTAAAAACTCCATTGTGCTGAAATGCAGGTATAGCAAGAATAATATTCCGAATTTCTATATCGCTGACTAATATACCTACCTCTTTGGCTGCCTGCCGGATCAGTGTCTCATTTATAAGGCCGTTAAGGACCTGCTGCTCAATATCTATCTGGTCCAGAAAACCTTCAGGTATCTGCCCGCCGAACATCCGCCTGTAGTTGTCCAACATGTTGGCGTAGGCAAGGCGATAGGATTCCATAAGGATATCTTCACCATTCACCTTTGTCACGACGTCAAGCCTCTGAGAGCGAAAGCTTCCTACGCCCCAGAAAACGAACACTATTACAATAATACCGAGTATACCTTTAATAAGCCAGGAGCCTGTACTCTGCCTAATTGTGCCTAACATTGATTACCATATTCCTTTCTATTTACGCCGAAAAATCCGATCTCCTTTTAACAGGATCATTTTTTCAGGGCCTTTGCAGTATTGAATTCTCTCAAAAAGCAAATTACAAAATTATTATTGTAATCATTAATGGAGGGGAATTCCTGTTTTTATTTTCAAACTTTCCAGTTGCAATTTCCAGCAATCTACCGTTGAACAAATTAAAGTCTTTTTACGATAATGACAACAAGTTTAGATATATAACATTTAAAAATCTCAAACTAGATCCTAGATTTATTTATGGTTTCATCTGAAACCGGAAAAGTTTTGATAGTTTTTATATTTTCAGTTCCCGGCACTGACAGCCTGACCTCCTCCAGACGCCTTCTCACCCTTGCGTATCGGCACAGGATGCCCGCTGCAAGATCTGCGTTGAAACCGGAACGGGTCTTTCGCAAAAGTCCTGTGGGACCGTAACCTGCTGTAAGATCGAGCTTGATATCCCCCTCCCTTATCATGGATACAATTTTCCTGTTTTCCCTTTGATCTCTACCGATTACCAGCCATGATCCATCAGGCAGGATAAAGTGTCTGCCCATCCGCATAAGCAAGCAATCATTAACATCAAGCTCAGGGCAAAGCTCGAACATATATCTAAATCTAAGGGATAATATGGGATCGGCAAGTACGCATCCACCCGCAGGAGCCGGGTAGTCTTTTATTCCATATTTTCCGGCAAGGGCTATCTGGTCTTTTCGTCCTCTACCGGTCAATCCCAGCAGTTTTGAGCGATCAACCAGACCCTTGTTTTCCATGTCCGTAGGGGGAAGATGAAGGGCTGAGAGAGGACGCAAGAGCTGCCCCTCAGCACCACTGTCCCTCTCTATTATTCTGAGGGCATCTCTGCGTTGGGACATGGGCCTTTGGCCAAGGACCTCTCCTGTGGCTACAAATGATGCGTTAAATTCTCGCAGCATATTTATGGCCTTTCGAACCATAAGAATCCTGCAGTCAATACATGGATTCATGTGCTTTCCATAGCCGTGCTCCGGATTCTTTATCATTTCGAGATATACATCAGAGATATCTATTCTCTTGAATTCTATTCCATGGTCGAACAGCGCCCTCTCACTCAAGATCTTTTCTTGTCCTCCAAGTTTATAACCAAAAAATGGCGTGATGAAGTAAAGGGCTATAATTTGTATGCCTTGTGCCTGGAGAATCTTGCAGGCAATGGTGCTGTCCAGACCGCCGGAGTGAAGGACAAGACTTATAGGAGATTTTATTGATTTGGTGATTTGGTGATTTGGTGATTGAATTTTCATAGTTGTCTAAAATTATAGATAAACTGTAAACACAGACGATAAAGGATTCAGTTCTGTTTTTGTATTTATTCAAGCAGTTTACCGGCATACGCCATGGCCGTTTCCCTGTCTCCACCGAGCATCCTGGTAAGTTCCTCCAGGCGCTGATTTCCTGCTACTTTCCTTATTACGATAGCTGTCTTATCTCCTTCAGCCACCTTCTCTAATGCTATGTGATGATCACCACATGCCGCTATCTGGGGGAAGTGGGTTATGGTCAAAACCTGACCAAAAGAAGAGAGCGCCTTGAGTTTAAAACCCACTTTCTCCGCCACCTCTCCCCCTATTCCCGCATCTATCTCATCAAATACAATGGTTTCAATACCCGTCTGCTTGGCCAAGGCTGCCCTTAACGCCAGCATTACCCTTGATAGCTCTCCGCCGGAAGCAATTGACGCCAGAGGACGAAGAGGAAATCCAATGTTGGGACTAAACAGAAACTGCACCCTGTCAAGCCCCCTTGGTCCCACGTCCGCGGCTATAGGGCTTGCGACAGTCTCGACATCAATCAAGAAATCAGTTTTAGCAAGTTTAAGATCAGATAATTCAGCCTTAATCGCCTCAGAGAGCCTCTTTGCCCCCTGACGTCTTTTCTTGCTCAGCTCCAAGGCGCCGCTTATGAGCCTTTTCTCTTTTTCTCCGAGTCTTTTATTTAAATCCTCTATCAGATCGTCACTTTCGTGAAGGGTCGAAAGTTTTATATTAATATCATTGCGATATGACAGGATGTCCTCTGTTGTTGAACCAAAGCGCCTTTTAAGCTGCCTAAGAGAATATATTCGTTCTTCAATCTGTTCCAGTTGAGAAAGATCTGTTGGAAGGCCATGAATATAATCGCGCAGGGTCCATGCAACCTCTTCTGCCTGATAGATCACTGAATCCAGCTCTTTTGCCGTCTTCCCCAATGTAGAATCCAGTTCCGCCATACGTTCAAGGTCCTGCCTGCAGATTGCCAATCTTTCCTGAATCGATCCTTTGTCAGCATAAAGGATTCTGTAACAGCTTTCTCCCAGAGTCCGCAAAGCCTCGGCGGCCTTTAATACCTTGAGTTTCTGCTCAAGTCCTTCTTCCTCTCCCGGCCTGGGAGCAATTCTGTCAATTTCCTCTGCCTCCTGTCGGAGCCTGTCTTCTTCTTCAACAGCATCTTCTCTTGCATCCACTGCACTTTGGAGATTTACTTTAAGTCCCTTAATCTCTTGATATAAGCTGTTTACTCGATCCACTTCATGTCCAAGCCCGGAAAAGCGGTCCAGCCAGGGTCCATGTCTTTGCGGGTGGAGAAGTTCCTGGTATTCGTGCTGTCCGGCAAGACTGGCAAGACCTGATACAATTTGTCTCAGGTCCTGAAGGCTCACAATGGCACCATTTACATATATCCTCCCCTTTCCGGTCCGCGGGATCGTCCTTCTTATGACAAGTTCGTCCTCGCAGGATATCCCCATATCTTCCAGTCTGCCTTGGATCTCTGCCGGGGCCTCAAACACTGCCTGCACCAGGGCCTGCTTTGCCCCGGTCCTGATCTGCTGCAGATCAGCCCTGGCGCCGAGGATAAGCTTCAAGGCCTGAACAATTAAGGACTTGCCTGCACCGGTCTCTCCTGTAAGTACGGTAAGGCCATTGGATAGACCGAAAGACACACTTTCAAAAAGTACAAAATTTTCTAATCCAAGTTCTAAAAGCATGATTTTATAGAAGGTGATACGAATTGGTGATAAGAATTTGTCTTATTGGGGCCCCTAAAAAAACAGGACCACGTACCAAAACTTCAAATATCTCCAATCTTAATATCCCTGTTCACCAGCGAAAATTCAAGCCTATTTTCTGATTTTTATCGATTTTGCGTACAAAAGGTCTCATCTAGGTTTTTAAAAAAAGACAAACCGGACCGGAATCTGCTGCATAATCAGACCGGAATTATGTCCTTTTCAGCATCTTCTTAAGTTGCTTCAGGCCTCTGGTGTTGAGTATGTCGTCCGGTTCCAGCCAGCCCCGGCGGGCCTGATACACCCCGTAACGGATAAAGTCCATATCGGCGATGCTGTGCGCATCCGTTGATATAGCCAGCTTAAGCCCCATATCCTTTGCCATTTTGCAATAGCGATCCGACAGGTCAAGCCGATCCGGGTTGGCATTGATCTCGAGAAAACAACCCCTTTCCCTGGCCGCCTTCATGATTTGCTCCAGATCAATCTGGTAGGGCTCGCGCTCATTAATCAATCGACCGGTGGGATGTGCGAAAATATTGAAAAAGGGATTGTCCATGGCCCTGAGAACCCGCTCGGTCATCTTTTTTCTGGAGAGCCGGCGATGGTAATGGACAGAACAGACGACGACGTCCAGTTCTTTCAAGATGGCATCGGGAAGATCGAGAGACCCGTCCTTTAGTATATCCACCTCTATACCCTTAAGAAGAACAATATCCCTGAGTTCTCCGTTCAATTGATCGATCTGCTCGATTTGTCTTGCAAGGCGCCCGGCATCCAGACCGCGGGCAATGCTTACTTTCTTGGAATGATCAGTAATGGCCAGGTAGTCATAGCCGCGGGCTTTAGCAGATTCGGCCATTTCTTTAAGACCGGCATGTCCGTCTGTTGCCTTGGTATGGGCATGCAGATCACCTCTAAGGTCGTTTAGGGCAATCAGTCGGGGCAGACGCCCCTCCCGGGCCGCCTCCACCTCACCACGGTTCTCTCGCAGCTCGGGTTCGATGTACGAAAGATCCACCTGGTTATAGACCCCTTTTTCAGTTTCTCCGGCAATACGGTCATCTCCCTTAAACACACCATACTCATTGATTTTGAGATCCTTTTTGACGCCCAGCTTGCGCACCGCAATGTTGTGGGCCTTCGATCCGGTGAAATAGTGAAGGGCCGCTCCATAGCTGACCTGAGGGACGACCCTGAGGTCCACATGAAGGCCTGAGCGAAGGGTTATCGTTGCCCGGGTGTCCCCTTGAGAAACCACTTTTTTCACATCCTCGTAGTGCACAAAACGCTCCATCACCTGAGCCCCTCTTTTGCAAGTTACAAGGATATCCAGATCACCCACTGTCTCTTTCCGCCGCCTGTAACTCCCGGCGACCGTGATTTTTTTGATGCCCTTTCCTGCTTTGAGATATTCTACCAGCGACCGGGCCTTCTGCTCGGCTTCAATCAACTTGATCCTCTTTTCTATTCCTTCATAGGCCTCAAGTTCTTCCAGGATCTTTTGCTCTGTCTTTTCCCCGAACCCATCCAGTTCTCTCACTTTGCCCTTACGCGCTGCCTCCTCGAGCTCTTTGAGACTGGTCACTCCCAAATTCCGGTTGAGGGCCCTTATCCTTTTCGGACCCAGGCCATCCACTTTCATCAGCTGACTAAGCCCCAATGGGGTCTTGCCTTTGAGCTCTTCAAACTGGGCAAGGGAACCGGTTCTTACAATTTCCTTGATCTTTCCCGCCAGGTCTTTACCGATTCCCGGCAGCTCCGTGAGGTCTTCATTTGATTCGAGCATGTCCGATACACTCCGTGGCAGGCTGGAAACAGCCCGTGAAGCATTACGGTAGGCGCGAATTCGAAACGGGTTTGCCCCCTCAATTTCAAGGAGATCCGCCACCTGGTTGAATATATCCGACACATCCGAATTTTGAACCGGCATTTTTGACTCCCTGTTTGATAATGTGGCTCAGAGACGAAAGTTATCGGCCTGCTCCGGAACCTGAACCAGCAGCTAAAATATTATATCTGTATCCTTTTCCGCCACATCATTGAAAATTACTTGACCTGCAGCTTACAAAAGTGCTATTGAAATTGAAATTAATACGCCGTGCATGGAAGTGCAATCTCGCTACTTTCCTGATGAACTGGCTTGTAAAACATATCAAGGGGGCAGACCAGAAATTCGGGTCCTGGCTGGACAAAAAGGGGATTTGTCTGAAGGACTGAACCTGCGCAATCCTTTAAATACTATAGTTTACATCAATTCAATCCGGTATAGTTATTCTCCGCCGGTAACTCTGTTTTCTCTGTTTTCAACAGGCCTTTGTCTTTCATATTCATTCTCAGATTTTCTAAAGATTCAGCCAACTCTTTAAAATGATCGTGTTTGCGGAAAACAATGGGTCCTGTATCTTTACCTTCAGAGAGCAGGTTTATGCACTTATTTATTCTAAAAAGGGGACCGGCTATCCTGTGAGAATATAAGAGTGCAATCCCCGCAACTAGAACCAGAAACAGGATTAGCATGACAGAAATTTCCCGTATTATCCTGTTCCACTGAGTAAGCGTTTCAGAATATGAGGCCTCCAAGGCGTTTTTGAGTGCGGCCAACTCGTCTTTTAGCTTGCCCACCTTTTGCTCTGTCTCTTCAGTATAATGTTCTTTTTCTAAGGTCAAGATTATTTGCCTGATAGAGTAAAAGGGTACAAGAGGTTTTTCATGGGCCGTCCTCAGAACAAGTTCTCCACTGTGGACCAGTAAATAGGTGCAGAAGAGGCTCGTCAATAATGCAGGTATAATACTAAAAGCGATATAGGTGCCTTGGCTCAAAGGATGGACGAAATACTTTCTTCTCTTATATTTTTTCTTCATTTTATAACTCCCCTAAATGCATTCACTGACTACACTAATTATGCTAAATACCTTGATCTCCTCCTGCCGAAAGCTGATTTGACACTAATGGAAAAAAGAAAGGGCCTGGAATAGTCAGAGGGGTCGAAACGGCTCCTTTGTTTTTTTCCATATCATTTGTTTTTGGTTCTTCAGCCTGATTACTTTCTCAGAAGGATACCAGTAAAAAGCTATATAACCCTCGGTTTTGTCTAGATCACGATACCGTATGGTATATAGAGCGACCCCATCTTCAGTTCGCTTGTCCACTGATGAAATAAAGTTCACAACAATGTTATCTTTACCGATCCCAAAGATGACCGTAACCTGACTGAGTTCAAGAAAGCGTTCGGCATACTCCGGCGCGGAAGTAGTCCAGCGGCCGGCCAAATCGTCTGGAAGAAGCTCGTTGTCGTTATAGTGCAGCAATAATACTGCCGTAAGAATAACCGCGGCCACAAAAATCCATATGAATTTTATTTTATTCTTCATTCGCTTTTCATTTTCGACAAATAAGTCAAATCCTTTTTGCCCGTAACCTCAAAAAACGCTTCAACCACCTTAGGATCGAAATGATGCCCGGCTTCTTTTTCGACAAGCCTGTAAACCTCCTCCTTTCCCCATCCGGACCGATATGGTCTATCGGAAATCAGTGCATCAAAGACGTCGGCCACGGCCGGTATCCGTGCCCCCAGGCAAATAGCTTCCCCGGAGATTCCGCGGGGATAACCCGTACCGTCATATCTTTCATGATGTTGTTCAACAATGGGTATAATCTGTGAGTATGCAGAGATAGGTTCCAGAATACGTGCCCCTATCGATGAGTGGTTTCTCACAATGCGGTATTCTTCGTCAGTCAATTTTCCTTTCTTGTCTAGAATGGCAGCAGGAATGCCTATCTTGCCTATATCGTGGAGGAGTCCTGCCCTCCTCAATGTGTCCAGATCTCTTTTCTCAAGCCCCATGGCCCGTCCTATCTTCAAAGCCAGCTCTGTTACCCTCTCAGAGTGACCGGATGTCCAGGGTGATTTTGCGTCTACGGTCCGGGCAAGGGCGGTTAACGCACCCCAGTTGAGTTTGGCCAAATCGTCAACCAGGTAGACGTTTGACAGTGCCACGTTTGCCTGATCAGCCAACTGCCGTACCTGGATAATGTCTTCCTCACTTATGTTATATCCATGAGGAAACCCAAGAGATATAATCCCGGCCAGCTTCTCCTTGAGAAAGATGGGCAGCACTAAAAATGATTTTAATCCGTCCTTAAACAATGGTTTGAGATAAGACGGCATAGCGCTTTGGACTTCGACAAAAAAGTGATGTGAATTCTTGTTAAGGATTTCCAGTTCATCCGGCTTAAGCCTCAGCAACTTAGAGAGTCTCCCTGTTTCTGTCTTCCCGTTTTTTGTATATATGCGGACGGTACCTGAATCATTCCGATCCAAAAGACTTATACTCACAATATGGCAAGGGACTATATCTCCCATCTTGTCAAGAACAGTATTGACAATTTTGTCTGTATCTAAGATTCCAAGTATTGCCTGATCAATTTCGGCCATGGCCTTCAGAGCGCTAAACTGCCTGCCCAGCCGGCTGGACATCTCATTAAAGGAGTCGGCCAACTCTTCAAATTCATCTCCGCTGGTGACGGACACCCTGGTATTAAAGTCTCTGTTTCCAATCCGGATGGCGCCTTCCTTCAGCTTTTCAAGGGGTATAAGATTCTTGCGGATCTGGACGATGCTGAGAAAAAGGACCACCCATAATGACAAAAGTATAATTAGAAAGAAGGTTTTATTGAAATAGGCCACAGGTGCAAGTGCAACGGCCTTTGATTGGCTTAATACCACTGTCCACTTAGGTATGTAATACTTAGCCTTTAAGAAGATTGTCCAAGAACTGGCCAGATAAACTTCGCCTTCATATTCCCATTCAAATAGACGATCTTTGGAATTATTTATTTTTGAGAATATATGGTCTGAAAAATTTTCAGGTATGGGGAGAGAACTGAAGAGTATATTATCTGATTCATCCAGGATACAGAACTCTGTCATGGCCGGCAATGTGTATATCTCGCCCACACCCCAAAGCTCGGCTGTGTTGATCTCTCCCAAAAGTATACCTGCCTGAGGGTCCTTGATATCCAGTAACCTTATCATGAATATCTGCGGAAGTGCATTTTGACGGTATTTGACGGACAAGACGGTCTTTCCGACCTCAATGCGTTTTACCTCGGTCTGATCTAATTCCGGCTGATTTTCGATCTGTCCAACAAGGGGCACATGCCGGCCGGATTCCGTAATCAATTCGAGGGCTGAAAAACGCTGCATAAAATGTTCCCTGAACCCTTCAGTATTCAGAGAAACTTTGGAGTTAAGGCTCCCATTCAAGTAAAATTGGATATCCTCCATCTCCCTTTCAAGAAACAACAGGCGTTCCATAATGGCCATGCCGATACTTTTGCTCTCCCATTGTATTTTTTGGTTATTTTGTTCATTCAGCTGTATGGTCACATGGCCAAATGTACAAACGGCAAGAAATAGAATGGGAACAAGGGCACACAAAATAAAAAGCAGGAAAATTCTACGTGCCACCTTGCTGCGAAGAAAGGATTTGCACAACTTCATGGTCTCAAAATCCGTTAAAAATATTCAGCAAGGCCAACGTATTGCCCGTCATTGGCCCGGATAATATCATCTTTTGCCTGTGGATTCTGTAGAGGCAATTTGCTTTTTCCATCTTTGCCCATGCTATAAAGATCGTAGTCCGAGTTAATCGGAACCCAAAAGCGGTCCCTCCGCAGCTTACCTCTTGGGGTATTTGAATCAGCAATTTTGATGTATACGTAAGGCTTCCCCCAAGGGTCGCGCAAGTCGGCGTAGCCGATATCAGCGAGATTTAATGGATAAGTGCCCTTTTCCATAAGATAGACTGTGATTTCTCTTTCCAGTATACGGATATCTTGCACCGCCCGGGCGTTTTGTACGCGGTCGATATATTTGGCGCCGAAAAAAAAGGCAATGCTTGATAGGGTAGCTATAATGCTCATGACAAGAAGGATTTCCAGGATAGTAAATCCGCAGCAACTCAGGACCTGATTTCGTTTTACAAGGTAAGTCTGCGTATTGGTTAGCCGGTTGAAACTCGAAATATCTTGAAAGAATCCACCCATATTTTTAAACGATTGTCAGGTTTCCAGAATATCATTCTACCCCCGTTCTAAGTATCGGTAATTGTGCCTGCAAACCTTAACTTTGTGCCCCCCCCATTAGGCAAGGTAATTCAGGGTCTTGAGATGGTCACTCACAACTTCTGATCTCTTCTTGACAGCCTGATCTTGATCTGATACACGAATTTCATATTACATGAGTTGGTAGAGATGGAGCTTGAGTAGGTTTCGGGACTAAAATTGAGCATCCCATGGTAAATATGCTCCCCAATAACTGAAAAGTGATTTCCTGTCACATGCCGAATGGCCAACTCATCAGGCAGCCGGAATGATTCGGCCATGAGACAATTTCTGAATACTAAGGAGGCGGAATGGTGAAAAGATTCGTTGCAATCCTTTTAAGTTTTGCACTGCTGATTTGCCTGTTTTCCTGTGCAGGACAGACACGACAACAAAGAGGGGCGACAACAGGGGTTTTAATCGGTGCTGCCACTGGGGCTATCTTGGGCCAGGTCATCGGTCGAGACACAGAGGCAACACTTATAGGTACGGGTATCGGGGCCGCAATCGGTGGTCTTGGCGGTCATCAAATCGGTGCCTATATGGATCGACAGGAGCAAGAACTTAGATCTGCAATAGCTGCAAGTGAAGCAGCAAGTATTTACAGGAACCAGGATGTCCTCACGGCCACTTTCAAAAGTGACGTCTTTTTCGACTTTGATTCATTCACATTGAAACCCGGTGCACATACCGAGATCGCCAGAGTGGCTGAGGTATTGAGCAGGTATCCCCAGACGACTATCAGAGTCGAGGGCCATACAGACGCTACAGGTCCTGAAACCTATAATCAGCAATTGTCCGAAAGACGCGCAGAAGCTGTTGCTAATGCCCTGGTTCAGCGAGGCGTAGATCGAAGAAGGGTCTACACTGTAGGTTTCGGTGAGTCCCAACCAATCTCTTCCAGCAATGCAGCTAACAGAAGGGTAAACATCGTCATTATGCCTGTGGTCTCGTGAATATGTCTTCACCTAGAAAGAAAATGGAGGAAAAGAAAATGAGAGCGCTTTCAATAGCCCTAGTATTTATCTTTTATTTGTTGCCTCTTAATGCATTCGGCGATTGCATCAAAGGAGACTGTATAAATGGCCAGGGGACCTTCATTCGCCCCAATGGGGAGAAATATACGGGTCAATTCAAGGACGGCAAGATGCATGGAAAAGGGACCTTGACGTCGTCTGATGGGGCAAAATACGTCGGCGAATTCAAAAACAACGTGATGCATGGAAAAGGGATTTTGGTACGTCCGGATGGAATCAAGTATATGGGCGAATTCAAGAACAATAAGTTGCACGGGGAAGGGACTCTAACTTCTCCGGACGGCAAGAAGTTGGTAGGAAAATTTAGGAACGGTGAGTTTGTCGGAAAGTAGAAAACAGATATATATGATTTCTGGTGAGATAAACAATGCAAATACCGGACTACCATCCTGATGACCGAATTTGTTACCCATGATGTAAAACGCTTCATACTAAACAGACCTGAGAACTTCAGCTTTACACCGGGTCAGGGTGTAGAGCTTGTTATTGATCAGGGGAAATGGCGTGAGGAGCAAGGCAGGCCGTTTACCCTACCAGTCTGGTCTCTGACAGGGTATTGGAGTTTATCATCAAGAAATATCCCGGGCATAAGGCCGTTACAGACAGGCTGCACGGTATGAAAGCCGGGGAAAATCTGTTGATGAGCGATCCGTTCGGCACCATATCATACAAGGGTCCAGGTATATTTATCGTAGCCGGAGCCGGAATTACCCCTTTTCTTTCCATCTTCCGGCAGCTCGTCCTTGACCGAACTATAGCGGAGCAAACTTTAATATTTTCAAATAAGACCCCAGCGGATATTATCTGCGAGAAGGAGCTGCGCTATTATCTCAACA
>DQXT01000141.1 GCA_011042225.1 Deltaproteobacteria bacterium
GTGAACGAAGGTTGCCAATTCACGGATGGGCGGGATGCAGGCGGAGTACCATGATGGGCAGACGATTTTTCAACTTGAACTTCAGCCTGTGAACTCACGTTTGCATTTTCTGTTACTTGGCCAACCTGAGACACTGACTGGGAGGTATTTGAAGGGCTTTGCTTGGAGGCTATACATCCAGTCATGGATACAATTATAAGGAATAACAAAAGTATGCCCCTTATATCATGCCAAATCCGATATAATATGTTGTTTAATTTATTTATATTGGAGCACATCTTTATTCCTCCATAAATGCTAAAATCGATTCGATCTCCCTTGTCGAAATTGGAAATCAGGTAATACATTTATATCTTTATTGTTTTCCCAGTTACTAATTTCAATTTTTACTGCCAAAATTCAAAATTTAGAATTCAAAATTGTGTCTGAACAGCATTTTTTTATATACTATTTAACCTTCATCAACGTTTCCATTCGTTCTGTTGCATACAGTTGTGATTCCATGGGAATTGATGTCCCACCTTGTGAGACTGCCCGGTATTCAGTTATCGCTTTATCAATTTGACCTAGATGTTCATAAACTCGCGCCCGCAGTAGCATGGCATCTGCAGAAAGTTCATAATTGACCTCGATGTTGTTTAACAACCGGAGCGCTTGTCTATACTCACTTTCCGCTTCGCAGAAAACCGCGTAATTATATAATGTGTGTAAGGAAGGTATAGGAGCGGTATCCATTGCACGTTCAAAATAAATTTTTGCCTCATCATTTTTCCCCATCCGGGCCAGCGCCACTGCTGCTAAGGTGGTTGCTTCGCTGTCTTTAGGGGCAAAACGAAGAGTCTTTCTGGCAAAATTAAAGGAAGTCAGTTCTTGGCCACCCGGACCAAGTGCCAGTGCCGATATTTTTTTAGACAGCGATACATTTTCCGGCCAGATATCTGATGCCTCAATATACAACTTTAATGCAGGACCAATTGACATCTGCTTCTCAAGCTTAGCGGCCTTGGTGATAAGATCCTGCGCCTTGGCAACGTCTTCAATGGGAGTCTGCGTATCCATAATGCGCTCAACTTGAATACCGCCTTGCTGCTTACCTTCAACGGGAATTCCATCTTTTTCGATGAGAAGAGGTTCAATCTGAATATCAAGCGTGGCGGCTGATCCTTTATCCCCAACCCATTCAAGAGATTTGCCAATAGGGTAAATCATAATTGTATTATGACGCTCAATGCTATCCAATCCCTTTAGGTTCTTGATTACATCAAGGACAAAGGTCCATGGCACATTTTCAAGGGCCAGTGTAATAGTACCCATCACCGACTCATCTACTACGATATTTTTACCACTAACCTGACCTAGCAGGCGAAATACATTATGCAGATCCACTTTGAAGAGATCCACACTAATTTTATCTTTGGTGGGATCACTTATTAATTTTGCAGATGAATTATCACCATAAATCTCGTCTGATTGTATATTATTTCCTGAGCCTGGAAGACCGGATTCGAGTTCAGCTATCCAGCGGGATATATCATTTTGCTCTGGTCTATTCCGGCTTGCCTCAATAGCCATTGCAGGCATAAAGTCAGACACCCACCAGAATAATCCGATCAAAAAGATAATCAAAAGGCGTGAGATTTTCCGTTGGCAACCCATTATTTTTCCTCCGGATGTAATAACAATACCCTGTTCTGCAAAGTCAGCTCACCGCGAATGTCTTCGAGTTCTTCTTCTACGATTACTCTATTTGGAAGGATCTTTTTAACTCTGCCATTTCGATAGCCAATCCGCAGTCCGGGCTGCAAGAAGTACCCGATTCCGGCAGCATCCTGGGCCATTGCAATCCTGTCCCCTTTATCATTGGCAATAATGCCTACCAGCGTGAGCTGGCCGACATCCATACACTCCAATGGGGTAGCGCAAATTTCAGGCCTTTTAAACTCTTTTTTTGTTTTTCGTTTCATAGCTATTCGTTTAGAAACTTTCGGTGCTGTCTTCAAAAACGGCTGAAACGGATCGGGCTTTCCATTTGAGCTGTAATCATAAGTAACAGGCTCCATGAGACGTTCCAGTCTTGCTTGGAAATCCTTTTCTTTTTTAGAATTAATTCGATTTGATTTTTCCGTAACAGAAGTTGTTGCAGGAGTTGCGGCAGTTTTATCTTTACATCCGGACAAACAACAAAGGCCATACAAAGAAATAGTAATAAATACAATTGGATAAATAACAAATTTCCTATAATAGATTTGTGTTTTTGCCTGCATACCCATATCGTCTGATTTCAAATTTTAATGTATTAACAGTTATCTTCTTTTTTTTCTTTTTGCCTTCACATTCGTTTTCGCCTGTTGTTCTTCCGGACTGAGAAAACGATATGTTACGGCGTCACAACGGGTGCTTATTATCCATGTGGCGTCGCGTTTAGTCTCTTGACCTCCATTGGACGAATCTACGGTATCTTTTATTGGTGCTGCTTCACCTATATCTACGGTTTTCTGATTACTGTTTGCTGTTCCCTTCTGACTCCAGACCTTGTTTGTTTGCTGGGCCTTTCCCATTGAGACAGATTTTATATGCACTATACGAGCCATGTTGCTTATATTATTAAAAAAATCTACCGTACTGTGAAATGGCCCCTTGAATTCTATACTAATGGGAATGGCAGCGTAAAAGGTCTTCGGCTGTTCCTTTTGTGGTTTAAAAGATAAAAAATCCAGCCTGGCTTCGTTACCAAGTGAGGAAATCTCAGGCAAAAATGTCGGTATGTCTTTTTTTTCAGGCAATAGCTTCAGTGCCTTCTGTAAAATTTCCTCCATGGTATTCAATTCTTTTTCCAATTGGGGAATCTGTTTGGACTTTGCTTCCAGCTTGACAAGTTCCCGCCTCTGTTTTGGGATCTTCTCCGACATAGTTTTTATTTCTTCTAGACGAACGGATAGGAAAAAAAACCAGAACAAAGCAATAGGAATAACTGAGACGGTCAAGCATATGCTGGCCTTCTGCCAGACAGGAAGGGCATAGACAGATTGAAAAAGTCCGGGAGGTATCTTAAGGCTAGGTTTGTTAAATTTCACGACTTTTTAGCCCTCGTTGCCACATTCTTGTTTTTGTTTTTCTCTTGTTGAGTTTCAACATTTACTTGAAGCCCAAACTCCATAAGGGCATGCCCCTGGATGGACTTCTGTTTGGTGTTTATCAAGCTTACTGATCTGCACATCGGCGATTTTTCCATGCGACGCATAAAAAGAGCTACCGTATGGTTGTCAAGGGCGACCCCATCAAGTTGCACATTATTGTTATGAAAGTTTAATTTAGTAAGCCATAAACGATCAATAGGTATTGAACTTACAATTTCATCAAGGATTTTAACCGTTATTGTTCGACCTTCTTGAAGTTTTTCTATAGCCTGGAATTTATCTTCCACTTGTTTTCGTTGCTTATTTACTCTTTCTATTTTTTTATTTACGTATGCATATTGAGCTTTTTTTTCTTCTAACGATGCGAGTTCTTGCCTTTGAGCCACTACCTTTCCTTGAATCGTCAAACCAGCGGCTAATAAAGCGACTGTGAGAAGGATCAGAAACAAGAAAAAGACTGAAATCTGCTGGCGTACAGCCTCTTTTTTACGCCACTCTCGAATTGGAAGGAGGTTTATTTGAATCATTTTGTCAGAGTCCTCAACGCGAGGCCGGTGGCTATTGCCATTTGTGGAGCGATAGATGAGATATACTCAGGATCTATGCCACGATCCAGGGCAAAACCGTGCAAGGGGTTTAATATGTTCACCGGCAGGCCTATTATGTCGCTAAAGAATATGTCAAGTTCTTTTAAAAAGGCAGAACCCCCGCTTGTGTATAGGTGTGTGGGGTATGTTTCTGGGCTCGAGTTCGCCTTAAAGAAATCTATTGCCTTTCTCAGTTCTAATGCCCAAGCATCACATAACTCCCTGCAAACTGAGGTTACTTCTTTCATGATCGCAACATCGGAAGTTCCGGTAATCTTTATTTTTTCCGCATCTGCATATTCCAGTCCTGTAGCTTCCTGAATAGCCTCTGTAAGTTGAGTTCCTCCAAATGCCATGTCTCTTGCAAAAATAGATGTACCTTCTAAAATTATATTGATATTTGTCTTTTGGGCTCCTATATCTACCAAGACAATAGGTTCGGTTAAAAGTCCACAAGCACCTTCAAAGGCATTCCCAAGGGCAAATGCATCCACGTCAACTACTGCCGGGGATAAACCGACCTCCTGTGTAAGGGAGGCGTATTCATCGACAATCTCTCTTTTAGCAGCAACAAGAAAAATTTCTGTTCCGCTGTTTTTCTTGTGTTCCTTGTCCAGTGCATGAAAATCTACATAGACTTCTTCGATTTCAAATGGCACATATTTTTCTGCTTCGAAAATCAGATTTCTTTCTATCTCACCTTCATCCTGATACGGAACGATTATTTTCTTGACAATGACGGAATAGCCAGCGATAGATGTGGCCGCATATTTAATTTTTGGTCGAAGATTGTCTAAAAGCGCCTTTAGTACCCTTGCAACTTTATCCGGCTCTTTTATTGAACCGTCTACTATGGCTTGGGGTGGTATCAGCGCACGGCCAATCGACTTTATGGTAGGGCCTGTTCCGTTGCTGGATAGCTCAAGAATTTTTATGCTGTGTGAACCTATGTCCAACCCTAATACCGGGCATGGACGCTGTCCCCATTTTATCGGCAGAGGAGGAAATTTCATTTTAGATATTCCCAAAAATATAAAATCTTTACATTGTTGCACTTAAATCCATTATCGGTTCATTCTTAAAATTTAGATAATTTTTTTTATATTTATTACTTCGGTAGATTTCTTTTTTTCTTAACTTTATACGAAAAAAATGTTCTTAAAATAATGTTTGCTGTTAATTATTGAAAAAGCTCAATGTACCGAGTCGTCTGTTAATCAGGGTATAATTCAATTCAGGAGCATGCACTAATCTGAAAGACTAAATTTATGACTGATCCGAAGAAAATCCGTAATTTTTCGATAATTGCCCACATCGATCACGGCAAATCTACGCTTGCTGATCGTATTCTGGAATTCACCGGTACTGTATCCGCCAGGGAAATGAAACAGCAGTTTCTTGACCGGATGGATCTGGAAAGGGAGAGAGGGATAACTATCAAGGCACAGACAGTAAGGCTTCAATACCAATCAGAAGATAAAGAGACCTATGTGCTTAATCTGATAGATACACCCGGCCATGTGGATTTTTCTTATGAGGTCTCGAGGAGTCTTGCAGCCTGTGAAGGTGCTCTTCTGGTGGTTGATGCCACTCAGGGCGTGGAGGCTCAGACCCTGGCCAATGTCTATATGGCACTGGACAATGAACTTGAGATCATACCGGTGTTGAATAAAATTGATTTACCCAGTGCAGACCCCGAAAGGGTTGCACAAGAAATAGAGGATATTATAGGTCTTGATGCGTCCAGGGCCATACTGGCAAGTGCAAAAGAAGGTAGGGGTACAAAAGAGATTCTGGAGGCAGTAATACAAAGGATTCCACCTCCTGCAGGAAATTCCAGCCATCCGCTTAGGGCACTTGTTTTTGATTCATGGTTTGATTCGTATCGAGGGACAGTTGTATTGATAAGGATCGTCGAAGGTATGCTTGCGCCTGGAATGCGAATACGCATGATGTCTACAAATCAGATCTATGAAGTGGATAGGATAGGTATTTTTTCCCCGCATCCCGTAGAAAGGGATCAACTGACTGCTGGAGAAGTTGGATTTCTTACTGCCGGCATAAAGACCGTACGTGATACACGTGTTGGAGATACCATTACAGAGGAAAAACGTCCTGCCTCAAGCCGTTTGCAGGGCTTTGAGCCGGTAAAGGCGATGGTGTTTTGCGGTCTTTATCCATTAAATCCGGCTCAATACGATCAGTTAAAAGAGGCCATGGAAAGGCTGTGGTTGAATGATCCGGCCTTTTCTTATGAACCTGAAAGCTCCACAGCCTTGGGGTTCGGATTCAGGTGCGGTTTTCTTGGACTCCTTCATATGGAAATTGTGCGGGAGCGTCTTGAGCGGGAGTATAAGCTGTCCATCATAAGTACGGCACCTTCCGTATCTTATAAAATCGAACTTATTAGCGGGGAAATCGTAGATATATATAATCCTGCCCAGATGGCGTCAGTAGATAAAATAGGGCAAATAGCAGAGCCCTTTGTAAGAATGGAGATTTATGTCCCTAAGGAATATATCGGTCCTGTTATGCAGTTGTGCGATAAAAAAAGGGGACAACAGATAGATATGCGGTATCTCACAGAGAAGAGGGTATTACTGAAATACGAACTCCCATTCAATGAAATCGTTCTGGATTTTTACGATCAGTTAAAATCAATAAGCAGAGGTTATGCCTCTATTGATTACGAGTTTCTTGAACATAGGCCAGCTAAATTGGTAAAGCTGGACATCCTTATTAATAGACAACCAGTAGACGCCCTTTCTGTAATAGTACACAAAGACAATGCCTATTACAGAGGCAGGGAACTTGTGGGCCGTTTGCGCAATGTAATACCTAGGCAGATGTTTGAAGTTGTAATCCAGGCCGCCGTTGGAAGCAATATTATTGCCAAAGAACGTGTTGCCCCGTTCAGAAAAGACGTTATAGCTAAATGCTACGGGGGTGATATCACTCGTAAGCGCAAGCTGCTGGAAAAGCAAAAAGAAGGAAAGAAGAAAATGAAGCACATTGGACATGTAGAGATACCTCAGGAGGCCTTTCTAAGTGTGTTAAAGGCATAATTAAGAGGAGGTGAGACTTGCGGTCTCTGATTTATAGACTAATATTCTAATCCATGAACATGTCCACTTTTCCAGCAAAAAAACATTTCGATAAGCGTTCCAGCCAACGTTCTTGGCAGTCAGTAGCGTGGGAATATCTACAGGCGATTTTCATTGCCCTGCTATTGGCTATCTTTATCAGGACCTTTGTAGCCCAGGCCTTCAAAATTCCCTCGGGTTCAATGGAGAGTACGCTTCTTATAGGTGATCATATACTCGTAAACAAGTTTATATATGGTGTCAGGAATCCCTTTACCAGGGAACTTTGGTTCCCGGTCAAGAAACCTGAGCGTGGAGATGTAGTGGTTTTTATTTATCCATTGGACAGGGAAAAGGATTTCATAAAACGTGTGATTGGTGTTGAAGGAGACACTATCCGTATAAG
Organism: Deltaproteobacteria bacterium; assembly: GCA_011042225.1. Lineage (GTDB taxonomy): Bacteria > Desulfobacterota > Dissulfuribacteria > Dissulfuribacterales > UBA3076 > UBA3076. The sequence goes on from DQXT01000141.1 coordinate 7,214, forward strand.
AGATAAGAAAGTATATGTGAATGGAAAACTGTTTTCGGTTGGAGAAGGCATCCAGCATACAGATCCCCGAATATTGCCTGGATCAGTTCAGCCAAGGGATAATATGGGACCTGTTACTGTTCCGAAGGGCAAGATTTTTGTAATGGGCGATAACAGAGATCAAAGCTATGATAGTAGATTCTGGGGATTTGTGCCTCTCAAAGACTTGAAAGGTGAGGCTTTTACTATTTATTGGAGTTGGGATTCGGATAAATTTTGGCCAAGATTAGAACGTATAGGTGATATTATTCGCTAGTATAGCGTTTCATTTGCATGGAGCGATAGGGATGGAACAATTTCACTGGAAGCCCAAGAGCTTAATAGATATTCTCTTGTTCCGTTTATCTCATGTTGATTTTGTTTCTGTCTTTTATTTGGCTATGTTTTAAGTAAGACATTATGCTGGTGATAGTGCGAAATTTGTTAGCTTGACACCTATTAAATCAAATGTTAGAGAATATCCGCAACTTTTTGGGCGGGTAGCTCAGTGGGAGAGCATCGGCCTTACAAGCCGGGGGTCACAGGTTCAAATCCTGTTCCGCCTACCATACTTTGAGAGAAGACATCAGAAATGGGGTCGTAGTTCAGTTGGTTAGAACGCTGGCCTGTCACGCCAGAGGTCGCGAGTTCGAGTCTCGTCGACCCCGCCACTTAGATAAATTTAGGAATATCTCAATTCCTAAATTCTCAATTTCTCAATTGTTGATATGAACTTAGAAGTAATAGGTTTTGCTTTTAAAAAAGCGGTATCTCTTCTGTTGATGCCTTCAGGCACGATATTTGTGTGCCTTTTTTTTGGCTTTTTTATCTGGCCTCTAAAGCGGCGGCGAAATCTGGCCAGAACATTATTCGTCTTGGCCTTTCTTATTTACGGTTTAGCGGGAAGTGCGCCCGTTGCCAATTTTTTAATTTGTAGCCTTGAGCATTCAGTTCAACCCGACAATTCAACTATTTCTGCAAGTGATAATATCGCTACGGCAGTGGTGCTATGCGGAGGCGCTTTATCTGATGAGAATAAGCCGATTGTGGACCGTCTTACGCCAAATACAAGGCTCAGATTATTAAAAGTTCGAGAACTGTGTCGCAATGATTCGAATATTAAAGAGCTTGTAATTGTTGGTGGTTGTTCCAGGCCTACAGGTTGTTCGTTTTCTGAAGCACAGTTATCCTATTTATGGCTTAAGGAACTGGGTTTGCCTGAAAATGTGGAGGTTTCTCTGGAGGAAAACTCCAGGGATACAGAGGAGAACATTGAGGCCGTAAGTAAAATCATGAAACAAGCGCCCTTCTATTTGGTGACATCTGCTGTACACTTGCCCAGGGTCTTATTTATTGCAAAAGATATGGATCTCAGAATTCACTCCTTATCTTGTGATTTTCAGTGTTCTCAGAATCAGTGGACTCCATGGGATCTTTGGCCTAATCCAAACAATCTCAGAAAAGCTGACTTTGCTTGCCATGAGTATTTAGGGATCACATGGTTAAGGCTGAAGCATTATTTCAATAAGGTCCTCAATATTTAATTTCTCCCGCCTTTTTACCGAAAATGTAAAGGGGCATGATGCCAGGTAGCCGTTCACGGCTTGAAATTTGAAATTGGAAAGTAGAAACTGGGGAGAGATGAAACCAGTTTACGAGTTGGATATTTACAAACCGGCAGAAGAGTTATCGGATATGGTCTGACACGACTTTGATAAATGGAACAAAAAAGTTCAGAATACCGTAGGCTATCAGATAATACGATCATCTGACAGTATAGCTGCAAATATAGCAGAAGGTTATGGTCGGTATACTCCCTCTGACAGGAAAAAGTTTTATCTATATTCAAGAGGTTCATTTGAAGAAACCAAATCATGGTTGCGAAAACTTATCAGGAGAAAAGTTTTATCTGAGTCAAACGCAACAGAATACAAAGCAATAGTTGAAAAACTTGGCCCCAAATTGAATGCGTTCATCAACAGTACAAAAGCATGAAGGCCAAATTTCCAATTTCTATTTTCCAATTTCAACGTTCTGTGAACGCTCATAATGTCAACAACCTGTTTTTTCTCTCTCAGTATTTTACTCTTTTTATGGCTTTTAACGTGTATGGCCCTGGTGATGGTTTTGCGAAAACATAGGGCTTCAGATACCGAACCGGCATCTTTTCCCCCTTCGGAGTTGCTTGTTGGACTTGCTTCAGCAAAATATCGGGAGGCAAGGGATGCTTCAAAGCGGCTCAGTAAAGTGGCAGATGCCCTTAATATAGGTTTAATGGAATTTAAGAACAACCGGATAAATGAGATAAACCAGAGTGCTGTTGAACTGTTGCCCAAGGAAATGAGAAGCGATCGTCATTTAACAGGATTATCGGCATCATTGCAAGAAAACAGTCCCAAAATTCTAGATCTGGGCCAGACAGCCGTTCAATTAAGCAAGCTGCCGATTTCCGGTTCTCAGTATCTTGTACTTGTACAGGACGTCACAGAGAGTTTTCTTATGGCACGGAAGTTTAAACAACATGAAAGATTGGCACTTCTCGGCCAAATGACTGCACAGATGGCCCACCAGATAAAGACCCCCCTTGCCGTATTGGCCGGGCAGGCGCAAATGCTTGCAAGACATCTGAATACGGATATAGCACTAAAGGAACAGGCAGATGCCATTTATAGCGAGGCCAGAGATTTGGCCGGGCAAATAAATGGAATATTGAATTTCTACAGGGAAAGAGAGCCGTATTTCAAAAACGTTGAACTATGTCAAATACTTGATAATGTAAAGAAAAAGCTCGATTCTATAGTTCATTCATGTGATATAGTTATCGATTGCCCAGATGAAATTAACCTTGAGACAGATCCGGGTCTGTTACAAAATCTGCTATTTTTGCTTGGGCAAAATGCACTTTCCTCAGAAGTTGCCGCCTCAGTTCTTTCTATAAGCGCAGTAAAGGGCAATGAACAGGTGATCATAAGAATAAAGGACAATGGCACAGGTGTTCCCATAAATATGCGTGACAAACTCTTTGAGCCATTTACGAGCACAAAAGGAGAAGGATTGGGAATGGGCCTGTTTCTTGCCAGAGACCTGACACGTCAGATGGGTGGCAGCATCGAACTGGAGGAAGTCGAACAAGGGGCCTCTTTCAGGTTGAGTTTTCCAATATTCTGCGTGCATTGAAAAAAGTATGGAGGAAATAAGCGGAGATCAAGCCAACCCCCTTTTTTTAAGATAGATTTGAACTGCGATTATTGCAGCAGGTGTAATTCCTGAGATCCTTGAGGCCCTTCCAAGTGAATCGGGCTTCTGTGCGCTCAACTTTTCCTTTATCTCATTTGACAGCCCCGGGATGTCTTTATAGTCCAAATCATATGGAAGCCGAATAGACTCCCATTTTTTGAATTTGGCCACTTCGGCCTCCTGACGAGTAACGTAGCCTGAATACTTAGTTTTGATTTCCACCTGACATGCCACTTCAGGAGAAAGGTCCTTCAGCTCGGCATATCTTTCGGCCACTGCCTTGAAATCAACTTCGGGGCGGCGAAGTAAATCTTCAATACTTATCTGTTGCCTGATGGGTTTTGAGCCAAGCTGTTGAAGCCAACTATTTGAGTCTGCTCCTGGAGTGAGTTTTATTTTCCTTATCATTTCAAGGCCGCGCGAAATTTCTTGTTGCTTCCTTTCAAATAGTCTCCAGGCCCTATCACCCAAAAGGCCGGCACGTCTTCCAAGTGGCATAAGTCTGAGATCAGCGTTATCTTCTCTCAGCAACAGCCGATATTCCGCCCTAGAGGTGAACATTCTGTAGGGCTCTTTTGTGCCTTTAGTAACGAGGTCATCTATCAATACGCCTATATAGGCCTGAGACCGGTCGATAACTAAAGGATCCTCCTCTCGTACCTGTCTGGCGGCATTTATGCCTGCCATTAGGCCCTGGGCCGCTGCCTCTTCATAACCGGATGTTCCATTTATCTGTCCCGCGAAGAAGAGACCCTTAACCAGATGGGTCTCCAGAGAAGTCTTGAGCTGCACCGGGTCTGCATAGTCATACTCTATGGCATATCCGGGTCGAAGTATCTCTGCATTTTCAAGGCATTTTATACTCCTGACCATTGCAAGTTGCACATCTATAGGCAGGCTTGTTGGAATACCGTTGGGGTAGATTTCTACGGTATCAAGACCCTCAGGCTCAAGAAATATCTGATGCCTTGGTTTTTCAGGAAAACGGAAGACCTTGTCCTCAATTGACGGGCAATACCTGGCGCCCACACCTTCAATGACACCGGTAAAAAGTGGAGATCTGTCTAATCCTCCTTGGATGATTTTATGTGTTTTTTTATTTGTGTAGGTCAGATAACAGGGTACTTGCCGCAAGGGAATTTTTTCTGTAGTAAATGAAAAAGGTCTTGGTTGTGGATCTCCTTTCTGGACTTCGAGTCCCTCAAAATTGATTGATCGTGCGTGCAGGCGAGGGGTGGTGCCTGTCTTGAGCCTTCCTATACGGAAACCCAATTCTGCCAAGGATCTTGAGAGTCTGTTGGAAGGGGGATCTCCCATGCGTCCGGCGGGAAAACGATTAAGCCCTATGTGGATAAGCCCTTTGAGAAATGTTCCTGTGGTGACTACTACAGTGCTTGAATAAATCTCCTGGCCGAGAGTGGTTTCAACCCCGTATACCCGTCCCTCCCTGGCCAGAATTCTCCCTGCCATGGCCTGATATATATCCAGGTTTTCCTGCTTTTCCAAGACCTGCTTCATGGAGAGGCGATACAGTAGCATGTCTGATTGGGCCCTGGAGGACCTTACCGCAGGCCCTTTTGATGTATTAAGCTGTCTGAACTGAATTCCAGTGGCATCAGTGTTTTTGGCCATTTCCCCCCCAAGGGCGTCTATCTCCCTTACCAGATGACCCTTGGCCAGGCCGCCTACAGCAGGGTTACAGCTCATGGCAGCAATGCAGTCCAGATTTATTGTGAGAAGGCAACAGGGGACTCCAAGCCTTGCAGCAGCCAGGGCGGCTTCGCACCCGGCATGCCCGGCACCTATTACTATCACCCCATAATGTTTTGGAAATACAGACATATCCCCTAGGTAATCCGATATCCTTCACGACAAGTCAAAAGTAGTTTACATTTTGTTGATCTTATATTTTGGCAGTGAAATTGGAAA
>DQXT01000037.1 GCA_011042225.1 Deltaproteobacteria bacterium
AACAATGATGCCCAATGGAATGGTCTCGTAGCGGACCATGTCCCCTTCGTGGCGCGGGTCCGGGATCTTTATGATGATCAAGAAATGATCTTCCTCCCGCTCTATCCGGGATGTCTCTTCCTCGTCGAGCGGATATCTCAAGAACTCCGGGAGTATGCCCAGTTCATTCTGGATCCTGTTCAGTTCCTCAGGGGTAGGAGCCACCAGATTTATCCAGCTGCCCTTTTTGATATCGGTGCAACGCTCTACACCTTCATTATTTGGCCGAAAAACAGTAAGCACTTGAAATTCGCTTTTCCTTAAAGATGGCTAATAAAAAGAGGACTCTAATGTTAAATTCTAATGACCTTAATGGTTAGTATATTAAAACTCAATTTAAAAACTGCAAATGTCTTTCTTGTCTGTATGCTTCACATGGATTTACATGGCCTCAAAAACATGTCCATAAAGACCCTTATCTTATTTCTTCGCAACTTATCATAAAGCATATGTGCATACAAACAAAAAAATTGGTGGTCTATACCTTAAGCTGTAGAATATTGAGATCGTCTTAAATATCTTTATATGAAAAGTTAAGGCCTTAGATTTTATCATGTCATCAGCCTTGATTACATCCCCCTGGACAAGACATCAATCATAATGTACAGAAGGCATTAATGAAATACTGTGATCTGCATACACACACTACGGCGTCCGACGGTTCTGATTCACCTGCTGAAGTAATTCGGCTTGCCGTAACCTCAGGCCTTAAAGCGATCGCGGTCACCGATCATGATACCGTGGCAGGTATTCCAGAAGCTTTAGAGGCATCTGCTAAACTCGGGATAGAGTTACTCCCCGGTGCGGAACTGAGTGTTCAGATAGCTCATGGCACCCTGCACATTCTGGCCTATCTTGTTGATCCTGGTTCACCTGAATTAAATGGGGTATTGAAAGAGGTCCAGTCTGCAAGGGCCAAGCGAAATCATTTTATCCTGGAACGTCTAAATGAACTCGGCCGTACGATATCTTGGAGTGAGCTGGAGGAAATGAGCAAAGGGGGACAGATCGGCCGCCCGCATATTGCGAGGGCTATGGTAAATCGAGGCTATGTAAGATCCACTCATGAGGCCTTTGCGGGTTATCTTAAAAAGGGCGCTCCTGCTTATATACCAAAGTCCATTCTTAGTCCGGAGAGAGCGATAACTACCATACATAAGGCTGGAGGCCTTGCCGTGCTGGCTCACCCCATATCCCTCGAATTTGAAACCCCAGCGCACCTGGATAAGCTTGTAGCAGAGTGGGCAGATCAGGGTCTCGACGGCATAGAATGTTACTATAGTATGCACAGCCAGGAGTTAACCCGTCTGTCTCTGTCGCTCTGCAAGAAGTATGACTTGGTCCCCACCGGAGGCAGCGACTATCATGGAAAGGCCAAACCAAAAATAAAGGTTGGCATAGGCAAAGGAGGACTTCGGGTACCGTATAGCTGTGTTGAGGCCCTCATGGAGAGGTGGAATAAAGGTGGAAGGTAAAAGGCTGAAGGCTGAAGGTTCAGTACTTGACGTGATTTTTTCTTTACACAACTTACGACCCCAGTTTTTCCGACCACTTCTTTTCCTGATTTTTTTTCTTTCACTTTTTCTCTTCAGCCTTCCACCTTTCACCTTCCACCTTTCCTGTGCGGCTGAGCCGGATTACGGTGATGCCATTGTACTAGGTTCTACTGGAGACGCCAGCACTCTGATTCCCATGCTGGCCTCTGACTCCACGTCACATCAGATCGCAGGCCTCATCTATAATGGTCTGGTTAAATACGACAAGGATCTAAATCTGATTGGAGACCTGGCAGAATCATGGACGATTTCTCCTGACGGACTTACCATTATCTTTAAGCTCAAAGAGGGAGTTAAATGGGAAGACGGTGAGCCCTTTACCTCGGAAGACGTGCTCTTCGGTTTTAAGACCATCACAGACCCAGGCACTCCGACTGCGTACGCTGGAGATTTTCTTGAAGTCGAAAAGGCCGAAGCACCGGATCCCTATACCTTTAAAGTTACCTATAGAGAACCATTTGCCCCTGCCCTGAGTTCCTGGGGAAATCTGGTTGTGCTTCCAAAGCACCTGCTGGAGGGAAAGGACATTACAAAAAGTCCGCTTGGACGAAAACCAGTAGGCCTGGGTCCGTATTGTTTTTCAGATTGGAAGACCCAAGAACGTATAGAGCTGAAAGCAAATCCAAACTATTTTGATAAACGGCCCTACATAGACCGCTATATAATGAGAATCATACCTGATCCGGCAACCATGTTCCTTGAGCTGAAATCAGGTGGCCTTGACTGGATGGGATTATCTCCGATACAATATGAAAGGCAGGCAAATACCCTGTTTTTCGAAATAAATTTTAAGAAATATCAATATCTTTCCTTTTCTTATACTTATCTGGGTTACAATTTAAAATTCCCCCTGTTTTCAGACAAACGAGTAAGGCAGGCCATTGCCTTTGCCATAGATAAAGATGAAATACTCCGTGGAGTTCTTTTGGGATACGGAGTAAAGGCGACAGGCCCGTATAAACCCGACACCTGGTTTTATAACCCTGATGTCAGACGTTATCCGTATGATCCGAAAATGGCAAAAGCCTTGCTTGCCGAGGCTGGCTGGCGGGACAGGGACGGAGACGGCCTACTGGATAAAGAAGGAATGCCCTTTTCATTCACGACAATAACCAATCAGGGTAATCCTCTGAGAAATCAAACCGCGCAGATAATTCAGTACAGGCTCAAGCAGATCGGTATCGAAATGAAGATCAGAAGCCTTGAATGGACAGCCCTTATCAATGACTTTATAGACAAGAGGCGGTTCGAGGCGGTAATACTGGGCTGGACATTAGGACAGGATCCGGACATCTATGACATCTGGCATTCCTCCAAGACAGGCGGTAAGGAACTGAACTTTATCAGCTACCACAATCCTGAAGTGGACCAACTTCTCGTAAAAGGGCGAAAGACCTTTGACCGTAATGAACGCAAGGAAATATATTATCGCATCCAGGAGATCCTGGCGGAGGATCAGCCCTATACTTTTCTTTACGTTCCAATGGCCCTTCCCTTGATACACAAGCGTTTTAATGGTATTGAGCCTGCTCCTGCCGGTATAACATACAACTTTATACGGTGGTGGGTGCCGAGTTATAAGCAAAAATATATAACTCAGTGACTCCGCCCTAAATATAATATCTGTAGCGCAGTTTAATCTGTCTGCCTGAATTTCAGGTAAAAAAACTCTGCATTATCTGCTTGAATTCTTCTCCCCTCCATGTAGCGGGAGGCCTTGTTGGCCCGGATATTAGGACATCTTGTCTTAAAAAGGGAAGAAAATCGGAAATTCCTGGGATTACTACTCTTACCACTGGAAAATTTAGTATCGGATGGGTATGATTTAATATTATATAATCAGTATTGAATTTTTCACATATTCTTTTGATTTCCTCGATTTCACCAAGGACATCGTTGATTTTGATATTCTTGTAAGCCCTGGTCTCTCCTTGATCAAGAAAGGAGATATCTTTTAGAGAAATACTACATTTCATCAACATATAATAGTCATTAACCAGGGATCTGTGGACAACCGATGTATCCAGCTCGGGACGAGCAGTTAATAGTGTTTCTCTACCTTGCATGCTTTCTGTAAAGCACCTTGTCAGGGCCTCTTCCAGATTGAAGGATACACCCGGTATTAAAATCCTGTGTTCAAGGCGATCTGTACGCAGGTTGTTGTTTATAAACAGGACGCCTATGCATGGTATAAGGCCGTCGAGAGAAAGGTCCTTGATAATTACGTCAACATTCTTTCCTTGATAGAACCTAATCATGCGCCTTATGATCTCGTTTTCTATAGAATCGAGATCAATGGAAGGCATGATTTTTTCAAATTTGATAGTCTGTATTTGGGAATAACGTTCAAATACTTCACATGTGGCCTGGATCATCGCCTCTTCAATAGTATTCCCGGCTGCGATCCCGTTAGATCCATGAATATAAGAAACAAAGTTGACCGGTACTTTTATTGTCTTTTCATGTACAACCGAAAAACCGTCAACCCAATTCTTGGCCAGTTTGCAGTCTTTTAATTCTCTGATATCTTTATGTTTCAGATGAGTTTCATTTGCCAGCAGATCCTCTATTCTAAGAGGGGTCTCTAAATCATCCTGGTGGGAATAAACATATCCTTCCATCCATTCATAATTCAGAAACCTTTGGGTCTCTCCATTATAAAGACCCGGCACATTAAATCTTACCTGCTCTTCAAAGACTGGATAAAATAGACCGGCACTGAGACGTTCAGCCAATTCTGCATATGCACTGGCCTCGGCGAGTTCAGGGGTAATTCCTTTTCCATTACAGACTATCTTTATTGAATCAATCCATACCCGCCCCCAAAAAATGTTTTCAGATACTTGAAAGGAGTAGTATTCCACTTCAAGACCTAGTCTATGTAAACCGTCCTTTATTCTTTTGATCGTATTTGACGGAACATCACACTTGCCATACTCATTTCTTATACAATTCTGAAATTCCATTCTACCTGTTCTTTCGAGTAAAAGATTTGAACAACTATTTTGGGCATCATTATTTCACCGGCTTATAACCTTTTTAAAAAGGCACGGATTGATCGAATTGAATGCCGATATTAAACAGGTTACCCTGCAAAGGGCCAAAATTCTACTGCCAAAATACAAAATTAATAATGGGAATATGCTCAAAACAATACACCTTAAATACCACGTTTTTTTGTCTTGACAATGGGGTACACTTCAACCCATCTCCAACTGTTTTATATGGCAAAGATCTGGGACAAGGTGAAGGCGCTTATGTTTGTGCCAAGCCCACTAGTTTATTCTAAAATTGATCCCGATAGTTTCATACAACTCATTGATATGTTAGAAAATATAATCATAGAGCAGTTAACAATAACAACTGCGAAACTTTAGTTAATAAAGTATAAACTACTTTTGACCTATAGTGAAGAATACGCTTTATCAACATAAAAATTGGACTATTGATTTTGTCTGTTTTATATATATTTTACTAAATTTACAGCCAAAATAACTATTACTCAACTATTTGACGAACTTCGGACTCTCAAATCATTTAAAGGAGGATGTCCATGAAAAAGATTGAGGCCATTATAAAGCCTTTCAAACTGGATGATGTAAAGGAAGCACTCAATGAGATAGGTATAAAGGGTATGACCATTTCCGAGGTCAAGGGATATGGACGGCAGAGAGGACATAAAGAGGTATATCGTGGGGCTGAATATGTTGTTGACTTTGTACCAAAGATAAAGCTAGAAATTATCGTGGATTCGTCTCAGGAGCAACAGGTAGTGGAAGCGATCATAGAGGCTGCTTATACCGGGAAATTAGGTGATGGAAAGATATTTGTCCTTCCTGTAGATGAAGTGATAAGGGTACGAACAGGTGAAAGAGACAGGGACGCCATTTAATAATTAAAACACATGTTGGATCATTTATCAAAATCAGATAGTTTACGTTCCGGTCGCGAGACCCTTCAAACCCTTTGGGAGCAGGGGCTCAAGGGCCGGGAACTCTTAATAGAACACACCAGGATTGTGGACGCCTTTTTATCAAAGGCATTTTCTAACTGCCCAGGTGCTAAGGAAAAAATGGCCCTAATAGCATTAGGGGGATACGGAAGATCAGAAATTTTTCCATTTTCAGATATTGATGTGATGTTGCTCTATGAACCGGAGTTAGAAGACATCGTGCCCGGTGTTACTGAAACAGTCTTTTACCCTCTATGGGATGCCGGTTTAGAGGTGGGTCACGGTGTTAGAACTATTGAGGCCTGCCTGATCGATGCAAGAAAAGACTTTTTCTTTCAGGTAGCCCTATTAGATGCCAGATTTATCCATGGTTCTAATTCACTCTTTCTCCAGCTGAAGCACGAATTCATCCAAAACTTTCTAAAAGGCAGGGAAAAGACCTTTGTGCGTGACATGATTGCCCACAGAAAAGAAAGGCACAGGAGATTCGGGGCCAATGCCTACCTCCTTGAGCCCAACATTAAGGAAAGCAGGGGGGGGTTACGTGACATCCATTCGATAATATGGACTTCTAAGGTACTTTCTGGACTCGAAGATATCAAATCCATTAAAGATGTAAGACTCATTACCAGGGAGGAAAAGAACTTACTGGAAAAATCATGGGATTATCTGCTCCAGATAAGAAACAGGCTCCACTATATTAACTCACGCAAAAATGACAGACTCTTTTTCGAGTATCAAGAGGAAATTTCCATTTTACTTGGCTATAAAGACAGTAATAATATGCTGGGTGTAGAACACTTCATGAGAGAAGTTCATGAACATCTACAAATTATAGCCACAACATCGGATCTTTTTTTTGAAAATGTTATAGAGGTCTTAGACCTTTCAGTCTGTAAAAAAGAAAATAAAATTCTTGAGCCCGGCATAGAGACCATTAATTGCCGTATACATCTGACTGAGCCATCATTAATTGAAAAACATCCCCATCTCTTAATGCGGCTCTTTGCCTATTCAGCCTGGACCGGCCTGCCTATTCATTATAATACAATGCGGTTTGTAAGCGCTAATTTAGATCTTGTAGATGAAAAATTGAGATCTTCAAAACACATGGCCAAGGCATTTATGCAAATCCTTCAGCATGCCAAAAGGCCCCTGGATGTCCTGGAGGCATTACTGGATTCAGGTCTTCTTGCCGCTTACATTCCGGAATTCTCTGTGATCAAGTCTCTGGCCCAACACGATATCTATCACATTCACACAGTGGACAGGCACCTGCTCCAGACGGTTGCTGAACTCCATGATCTGGAGAAGGAAGAACGCCGGATTTTTACGGCCTTAAAATCTCCTCATATACTCTACCTTGCAGCCCTTTTACATGACATAGGAAAGGGCCGCGGCGGACACCACGCCGAATGCGGTGGCGAAATAGTTCAGACTATCGGAAAAAAAATGGGACTTTCCTCAAAGGAATGCGCCTGTCTCTCCTTCCTTGTACAAAACCATCTATACTTGGTGCATATTGCCATGAGACGTGACCTTGAAGATGAAACCCTCATATTGAAATGCTCCAAGGAAATACAGAATATTGAACAGTTAAATATGCTCTATCTCCTCACCATAGCGGATTCAAGGGCAACTGGGCCAAATGTCTGGAATGATTGGAAGTCATCACTGGTTCATGATTTATACCTGAGAATCACCCTCTTCCTGGAAGGACCAGAATTTTACGATTACCAAAAGAGCCAGGCCCTGGATTGGATGAAACATCAGATAGCCTCCCGGCTTCAGAAAAACGGGAAAGAAAGCCTCGCCATAATGCCTGATGACTATATACTGGGCTTTACTCCAGAGGCCATTGAAAGGCATATACAGCTCAAGGCCGGATTGTCGAATCAACCCTCTCTGGTCTTGTCTGAAGACAAAAAGTCCTACTGGTCTCTGCTGGTTATGGCCCAGGACCGAACCGGGCTTCTTGCCAAGATATTTGGAATTTTAGCCCTTCACAACCTAAATATACTTTCTGCTCAGATCTTCACTTTACTGGATGGAACGGCTATTGATGTACTGGATGTAAAATCATCGGTCAACAAAGGCTACTACGAACAGGATTGGGAAACCCTAAAAAAAAATCTGAATCTGGCCTTAGACAGCCGGCTGGGGTTGACTCATCGCCTGGCAGAAAAATACAGGCCGGTAAGATCAGGCGACTGGCAGAAATGTATCAAACGCCGGGCCCGGGTTATTCTGAACAACGAGGCTTCAGACTTCTTTACAATCATAGAGGTCTACGCAGAGGACAGAATCGGACTTCTCTATGATATTACCCGTACCCTGGCGGACTTCGACATAAATATTTCCAGGGCCAAGATAGGCACCAAGGTCGATCAGGTAGTGGATGTCTTTTACGTACAGGACAAAAAAGGACAGAAAATCGGCACTCCCGGTCTGCAAGAAGAGATCAGAAACGCCCTGCTGTACGCGGTTAATTGCGGTACTGTATAGTATTATTTTCTAAAGAAACCTTCACGCTTTCATTGCGAACTGATTTTCGAGCCGGCTAGCCCCGCCGCAACCATCTCATTTCTCCTTCCAAATGTTGCCGGCATCTGTATCTTGAAATGGATTACCTCCACCCATAACTTACGAAACACTCGCTGGCTGCCAGCTATATTAAGCCGTTTGAAAAGTTCAAATTTCTGCAAACACTACACCTAATAATCCTTGAACGTTTAACGTTTATAAAATTTTAAAGTAATTATGTATAAGTCCGATAAATATAATTAGATTTTAAATATTTAAAAATTATAGGCATTCCGGGAGGAAAGTTATGCTTAACAGGTGGTTTATTTTACTGCTTTTACTGATAATTATGGTTTGCCTTGCCGGTTGCGGCCAAAAAATCACAGATTCCGTTGCACCGCTCAATAATTCTATTCAATATCCAGACAGTGAGGCTAAGCAAATCGTGGTATTGCCTTTGGCGGATTATACCATGGGAGTCTGCCCAGACGATTCTCTCCGCCGGCAGGTCAAGATATACGAAGCACTGATGTACCGGTTGGCTGAAAAGGGATTTTATGTCCCCCTTAAAGAAGACGTTGTGCAATATTTAGTCGATCTGGAAATCATTCAAATTATCGGCAAACCCTCCATTAGTTCCAGCAGCTCTTACAGAGCAATCACTGAGGAATTGGGCAGCGAATGGTCGGACACCATGCAAAAAGAAATCCAGAAGCTTGTGCTAGTAAACGAGCAGTTAAAAAAATCTAAACAAGGCTACGAAGTCACAAAAGCTGGTCTTGATCCCAGCACCATACAACAAATTGGACGCCGTTTTGGGGCCGATTACGTTTTGAGAGGACGTGTTGTTGAATATGAAATAAGGGAAGGAAATACCCTTAATCCACTTCAAATCGGGGTCCTGCCGTTCTTTTTTGACACGAGTTCCGCATTACTATTTGGATTTGCCGAATCTGAAAGATACGATCTTTGGCAGGATCTGTCTATAGGCGCCGGCCTTGGCGCCCTTTTGGGTAGCGATGCGGAAACGCCTTTCACAGCTCCTCGCAAAAAGACCATAACATCAGGAGAGGCTCACCCACGTTTTGCTACAGAATCCGTGACCAGCACAGGCGGATATTCTGATCATGCCGGATATAATGCCGCTGTATGGGGTGCGGTAGGCGCATCGGCAGCTTATCTGGCATCCAAGGGAGGGCATGTACCCCAAGCAGTAGTTCAGATAAGTCTCGCCCTGCAAGACGCAATTGATGGGCGGGTTGTTTGGGCAAATCGGGTGGAAAAACAGGTTGAGCCTATAACAATGTGGGCAGATCCGGCAGTAAGAACGCAAATTGATAAAGCCGTTGAAGAGGCCGCAGGTGCATTAATCGTTAATCTCGCCAATGCTCTGTCCAATAGTCAGGCAAATAACGATTATGCCGGTATCTCCGATGTCCACTCAGCACCTATTCCTCAAGAAATTGAAAAATCAGAGGACCAGGTAGTCAATGAGCCTGTCATTGAAAATCAACAGAGAATTAAAGAGATAGAGAAAGAGGAAAATCCAGCTACATGGGATTCATAAAAAAGTGTTAATGCCAGGAGAAAAATAAAAATGTCATACTTAATAAAACACAGGGGGAATTGGGGCTTTACATTGAAGAATACAGGCGGCTTTATTTCTCCAAGTATTCTGATTCCCTGTTTTCTCTTCCTCTTTTTACTTCACGCGGTATCTGTTGTAGCAGCTCCGCTTGGAGTAGGTCCCGACACCGTCTATATAGTAATCTCTGAAGACGACCCTGAACCCGAAGAATATATGTTGAGCATCTACGATTCCGATGCCAATGGTGGAAATTTCACATGGGAGGCATGGTCAGATCAGGGCTGGATTACGCTTCCAGAGTCATCAGACGGTAACGTAACACATTCCGACAGCATAACATTGACTATTGACCCTATAGGAAAATCCGTCGGCACCTATACAGGTACGGTATCTGTCAATGCAACCCAGGGTGCATACTCTGTTTTGCAGACAATAGATGTAACTCTGGAGATAGAACTTGCAAAGAGTGGAGATTTAGGGGTAAGCCCGCTTAATCTCGAATTTGCCGCGAAAAAGAGTGAACCGCCACCTGTTCAAAGCTTACGGGTATTCAACAGTACAGACGAATATGACGAATTCGTCTGGTCTGCCGTAGCCAGTGACTGGTGGATTCTACTATATGACGGACATAGCTGTGACTCCGGCAGCAGCTGTGGTTTTTCCCCTACAACCAGTATCAGCTGTAATTCTATAGGGTGTCAATGCTTCGATGTCTCCATTGATTCTGAAAATATGCAACCTGGTGACTATAATGGCACTATCACTATTTACAGCAACCTGGAAGATAATTCCACCGCCATTATTAATGTAACGGCCAAGGTTGAAAGATATGAAACCAGGGAATTTGAAGAGTCGCTTTCCACTTCATCATGGCTTGATCTGCGCCTGCAGATTCCACAAAACGACTTGTTGGATGAAAATGGAAATCCCGGGAATTTCTATCTGCTCGTTGAGCACCCGAGTCTCTTTCCCGGCCAGGTATATGCATACCGGTGTCTGGAGAAAGAGGGCTGCGGCGAGGCAGAGTGTGGCCAAGAGACGGACTGTCGGCTCGATCTCTTCAGTCAATGGGGTCATCTTGTCTCCGATGCCGAAGATTTGGCCTATCAATCGGATCGTGAATGGGATCTCCAGCAGGATATGCTGACGGTTCCGTTCGGCGGTTTTCGTTTAATCGGGCTGGAAGGCGATATCATAATCCATGGCATGGTCGGCATTCCCAAGCCCGGAGGTGACTGGGGCATGACCCGTCTTTTGAAATACACCCTGCATGTAGTGCCTCTTACAGGAACCTGGATCGTTACAGATGAGTTTATGGGACAAACCTTTACCTATCCCGAGCCATTGATCTTATATGAATCTCGTGGTTATCTTGAAGGGGCATGGAGAAATGTATGGCTTGGCTGGTGGGATCCTTCCAATAACATCAACTATGTCAATTCATCGGACGTAATACCGGGTCCAGTATCAATCGACGGGTCCAGGATTGTGGTTTTAAATTCAAGTGTAGTTTCAGGTTATGATCTCCGTTTTACAGAATGGAGCCCCCTGTCAAAACAAAATTTTGAGTACTGGTACCAAATTACGCACCTTAGCCAGGGTAGCATGCAAGGTTTCTGGAGCTATCGGGCCGCTGGAGAAAACATATGGTTTACTCCTCAGGCATTCAGTGCAGTACAACAGGGCGTCACCATACCGCTTAATCCGGATTGCAACTGCTATCGGGTAAATGGCACTGTAAATGGATATGCAATTCCTTTTCTTGTAGACACAGGGGCATTTGCCGTACTCCTTGACCTGAATGATGCCTATTATCTCGGTCTGGTCGATAATGAGACCGGCGGACTCAACAGTAAATGCGATCAAACGCCTGTGCTGATAGGAGGAGTAGGCGGCACCATCACGGCATATAAATGCTATGTCGATATTGAAATTGAGGGGCGTTTATCCCGGGAAAATGTTGAAGTCTATCTCTCAGAAGGCCAGTCTGCACTACTCGGCATGACATTCTTAGACCAGTTTCATATATCCACAAATGCGGAAGACGGCACAATGACCATCGCACCCTAAAAGGGTATTCAAAAGGGCAAGGCTCGGCAATGTCGCCTTGTCCTTTTCTGTTCACTTAAATTATCAGCTGTCAATAACACTGAGTTTGGCATAATCAAGGTGCAGAGTCTTTTCACCTGCAACATCGAAAAGCACCTGTATCTTCCTGGAACCACTGTCCTTGATTATTCGACCCGGCCCAAAGAT